>NZ_CAVG010000035.1 GCF_000438455.1 Nosocomiicoccus massiliensis | reverse complement strand
GGAGATGTTATTGAAAAGCATATAAATCAAAATAATTTACAAATAAACGGAGAATATTTATCGTTAACAGAGCAAGGGAAAATGGTTGGAAACGACGTGTTTATTGATTTTTTAATCGATTGAGGGTTAAGTCTTGACATTCTTTGACCTATTGATTATTATAGAATTAGCACTAAGAGATGATGAGTGCTAATGAGGTGAAAGGATGCTTACAAAACGTCAAGAGATCATTCTTCATTTTATTGTAGATGATTTTTTAAATGTGAGCGTACCGATTAGTTCCAAACGATTGTTAGAGAAATATCCATTAGATGTTTCTAGTGCGACAATTCGTAACGAAATGGCAGAGTTAGAAAATTTTGGATATCTTTCTAAAGCACATACTTCATCCGGACGAGTTCCATCGCGAAAAGGTCTTAGAAAGTACATCGAGGATATTCAACGAGATATTGAAAGTATGCCAGCTAAAATTGACTTAAACTTTGATTTTAATGAGTCGAATTTAAATCGTTTAGGACAAGGTATTGCGCATACACTTAGCAACAAAACACAACATTTAACTTACGTTACATTAACAGATGAAAAAGAAGTAGTTAAAGGTGTTTACCTCACATCGATTTCAGACGCGCTTGCGCTTTTAGTCATCGTGTTAGATAGTGAAGCGGTAAAGCAAGTGACGATTAAAAAGTCACGAGATATTAAACAGCACGATTTAGATGTGTTAACGAGAGATTTAAATCTATTACTTATCGATGCTTCTATCAGAGAAGCAATTGATATTGTTAAAACGCATCTCGTTAAAAACAACCCGCTGTTACAACAGTTTTTATTAAAGTTGTCCGAAAAAATCGAAAATCTTGATGATGAGAAAACTGTATCGTTTTACTCAGGACTCGGATTTTTACTGAGAGACTTTGAAACTGATGTAGAAACGCTCACGCAACTTTACAATGACATTGAGCACTCAAAACTTCCACAATTACGATCACATAGTCATGAAGTTGAAGTACGTTTTGGTGAAGAAATCGATGAAAACTATGAACTTTTATCAATCGTATCAACGAACGTCACTTATAACGATGTGACGGCTAACTTGATGGTGATTGGCCCAGAAAATATGGGGTATCAAAAAATAATCACATTATTACATGCATTTAATCAAAAGGAGAGTTAGTGCGTGGAAAAGAAGAATGAAAACATACAAGAAGAAGAGTTAAAAGAAACTGAAGAACTTACAGAAGAAAAGAACGAAGATTTGGAAGAAATCGAAGAAGTTGAAGAAGTAGAAGAAAATCCAGTAGAACAGCTAGAGCAACAACTGGATGAATCTGAAAGCAAATATTTAAAACTTTATGCAGAATTTGAAAATTATAAAAGACGTTCTAGAGAAGAGACAGAAAGAAACAACAAATATAAAAATCAAAGTTTAGCGACTGATTTATTATCGGTTCTTGATAATTTAGAACGTGCGCTTCAAGAAACAGGAGATTCCGAATCGTTTGAATCACTGCATAAAGGTGTTGAAATGGTCTATAACGACTTTTTAAATAAACTTGAAGCAAATGGAATTACTCAAATCAAAGCACTAGATGAACCGTTTGATCCGAATTTCCATCAAGCAATTATGACGGAAGCAAAAGACGGTGTTGAATCTGGCGTAGTGATTGAAGAATTCCAAAAAGGGTATTTACTAAAAGACCGTGTCATTCGACCGAGCATGGTCAAAGTAAGCGAATAATATTAACAGATATAATATAGATATTTTATGGAGGAAATTTAATTATGGCTAAAATTATTGGTATTGACTTAGGTACTACAAACTCAGTAGTTTCAGTATTAGAGGGTGGAGAAGCGAAAGTTATCGCTAACCGTGAAGGTAACAGAACGACACCATCAGTTGTATCGTTTAAAGATGGAGAAAGACAAGTTGGTGAAGTTGCAAAACGTCAAGCAATTACTAACCCAGACACAGTGATGAGTGTTAAACGTCACATGGGTTCTGATTATAAAGAAGAAGTTGCAGGTAAATCATATACACCAGAAGAAATCTCTGCGATGATTTTACAAGATCTAAAAGAAACAGCAGAAAGCTATTTAGGTGAAAAAGTAACACATGCAGTAATTACAGTTCCAGCATACTTCAACGACTCACAACGTCAAGCGACTAAAAACGCAGGTACAATCGCTGGTCTTGAAGTAGAACGTATTATTAACGAACCAACAGCTGCAGCGTTAGCATATGGTTTAGACAAAGAAGAAGAGGAAGAAAAAGTACTCGTATTTGACTTAGGTGGAGGTACGTTCGACGTTTCTATTTTAGAACTTGGTGACGGTGTGTTCGACGTATTAGCTACGAGTGGTGATAACAAATTAGGTGGAGATGACTTTGACGAAAAAATCATCGACTACTTAGTAGATATCTTCAAAAAAGATAACGGCATTGACTTATCACAAGATAAAATGGCAATGCAACGCTTAAAAGATGCAGCTGAAAAAGCTAAAAAAGACTTATCAGGTGTTTCATCAGCACAAATTTCTCTACCATTCATTAGTGCAGGAGAAGCAGGTCCATTACACTTAGAAACGACGTTAACGCGTTCTAAATTTGATGAGTTAACACACGACTTAGTTGAAAGAACAATGATTCCTGTACGTAACGCAATTAAAGATGCTGGCTTAAGTTTCTCAGATCTTGACGAAGTTATTTTAGTCGGTGGTTCAACGAGAATTCCAGCAGTACAAGAAGCAATCAAAAAAGAAACTGGTAAAGAAATCAACCGCTCTGTTAACCCAGACGAAGTTGTTGCAATGGGTGCAGCAATCCAAGGTGGAGTATTATCTGGAGATGTAAAAGACGTAGTATTGCTCGACGTTACACCATTATCACTTGGTATTGAAACAATGGGTGGAGTAAACACAATTTTAATTGAAAGAAATACGACAATCCCAACTAGTAAATCACAAGTGTTCTCTACAGCAGCAGATAACCAACCAGCAGTAGATATTCACGTTCTACAAGGTGAGCGTGAGATGGCTGCAGACAACAAAACGCTTGGACGTTTCCAATTAACAGACATTCCAGCAGCACCACGTGGGGTACCACAAATCGAAGTTACGTTTGATATTGACAAAAACGGTATCGTAAACGTGTCTGCAAAAGACTTAGGAACTGGTAAAGAGCAAAGTATTAAAATTGAAGCATCTTCAAATCTTTCAGACGAAGATATCGATCGTATGATTAAAGAAGCAGAAGAAAATGCAGAGTCAGATAAAAAACGTCGTGAAGAAGCAGATCTTAAAAACGAAGCAGACCAACTCGTATTCCAAAGTGGTAAAACATTAGAAGAGTTTGGCGACAAAGTTAATGAAGATGAAAAAACAAGTGTCAACGAAGCAAAAGATGCATTACAAAAAGCTCTTGAAGAAAATAACTTAGATGAAATTAAATCTAAGAAAGAAGCACTCGAACAAGCACTTCAAGCAGTTTCTATGAGAGTTTACCAAGAAATGCAACAAGAACAAAGTGACGCTAGTCAACCAGCTCAAGATGATGACGTTGTAGATGCGGACTTTAAAGAAGTTAACGAAGACGACAACAAGTAATATAGATAGACTCTTAAAGTCAAAGCCAATGCATTTGGCTTTGACTTTTTTAAATGGTAATATTTGTATGTTGGAGGAGAAAAATTGGCTACTAAAAAAGATTATTATGACGTATTAGGCGTAAACAAAGACGCAACAAAAGAAGAAATAAAACGCGCATATCGTAAGCTATCTAAGAAATATCACCCAGATATTAATAAAGAAGAAGGCGCAGACGAAAAGTTTAAAGAAGTAACGGAAGCATATGACGTATTATATGACGATGAAAAACGACGTCAGTATGATCAATTTGGACATAGTGCATTTGATGGTGCTGGAGGATTCGGCGGTGGATTTAATGACTTCGGTGGAAGTGGATTTGGAGGATTTGAAGATATATTCTCAAGTTTCTTCGGTGGCAGCCGTCGCCAAGATCCAAATGCACCACGCCAAGGTGACGATTTACAATATACGATGACGATCGACTTTAGAGAAGCGGTCTTCGGAGGTAAAAAGACTGTCACAATCACAAAAGAAGTAGAATGTGATCATTGCGGTGGAAGCGGAGCAAAAGCTGGAACGTCTAAAAAGACATGTTCAACGTGTTCAGGAACAGGTAACGTCAATGTAGAACAAAATACACCATTCGGTAAAATTAGAACACAACGTACATGTCCAACATGTGGAGGAACAGGTCAAGAAATCGAACATCCATGTGATAAATGTCACGGTAAAGGAACTGTACAAAAAGATGTTGAAATCGAAGTGACGATTCCTGAAGGTATTGATAACGGACAACAAGTACGTCTTCAAGGATATGGAGAACCTGGATATAACGGTGGACCAGCAGGTGACCTTTATATCGCGTTTAGAGTAAAACCAGACAAAGAGTTCGTACGTGATGGTGACGATATTCACTATGAGTTATCAATTACGTTCTCACAAGCAGCGCTCGGTGACCAAGTAAAAGTACCGACATTGCACGGACCTGTTGAAATCGACGTGAAAGCAGGCACTCAGTCTGGACGTAAATTACGTCTTAGAGAAAAAGGTGTTAAAAACGTCAATGGATTCGGTTATGGTGACCAAATCGTTACAATAAGAGTAGAGACACCGACAAAACTTTCAGAAGAAGAAAAAGAATTATTTAGAAGACTGGCTGAATTAAACGGAAATCAAGTAAAAGGATCGCAAGAATCATTTACAGATAAAGCACGTCGATTCTTTAAAGGGGACTAATTATGAAGTGGTATAAAATTTCGTTGCACTCACAGATTGAAAATGAAGCACCACTATCTCTATTTTTAACAGATATTTCTAATGGTATTTCTGTCGATTATTCAGTTGATTTAATGAAAAGTAATATCGATGATTTCGAACATAAATTCCGTTTAAACGAAAGTGATTATCCAGAGTCAGATATTCGTATTTCAGTATATTACGATGAGACGGAAAATCTCGATGAAAAGCTGAACCTTATTAATCAGTTCATTTCTGAAAATGAAGCAATCATTAATCGTGACGAGATTGAAGTTACAGTGGATACTGTAGAAGAAGCAGATTGGGAAAATGAATGGAAGAAGTATTTCCATAGTTTTAGAGTGTCAGAGTCATTTGTCATCGTTCCGTCATGGGAAATGGATGATTATGAATATGACGCTAATGACCGTTTAATTAAGCTTGATCCAGGAATGGCATTTGGTACAGGAGACCATCCGACGACGTCGATGTGTTTAACGTTTATCGAAAAAATCATTCGACCAGAACATAAAGTGATTGATGTTGGTACAGGGTCTGGGATTCTAACAATCGGCGCGTATCTAATGGGCGCGAGAGATTTAACAGCAACAGATATCGACACGTTATCATTAACAGTTGCTGAAGAAAACTTTAATTTAAATGACACTAAACCTGTCGACTTAAGAGCAGCGGACTTATTAAAAAATGAAACAAAAAATTATGATATAGTCGTTGCGAATATATTAGCTCATGTTATTGAGGATATGATTACAGATTCTTATCGAGTATTAAACGATGGCGGTTACTTTATCTCAAGTGGTATTATTGTAGAGAAAAAAGAAGATATTCTTTCACAATTAAAGGATGCTGGATTTAGTATAATCGAAGTTTTAGAAGACGATGGATGGGTGAGTATACTATCTAAAAAAGGATAAGTGCTATGCAAAGATATTTTGTAGATACTGTTTTACAAGAAAACGAAATTTATACAGACTTAAATATAGATACGCATCACATTTTTAATGTGATGCGTATGTCTATTGGTGACAAAATAGAAGTTGTGGACAAAAACAAGGATGTCTTTATCGTGAAAATAATTGAAGACACCCCGTTTAAAATAGAAGTGATTTCTACAATTCAAAGTGTAGAGAGCAACATTAAAGTGAGTGTATATGCTCCGATTTTAAAAGGAGATAAACTCGATTTTATGTTGCAAAAAAGTACCGAACTCGGTGCGGAACATTTCTATTTTTATAACGCAGATCGCTCAGTTGTGAAGCTTGATGAAAAGAAAAAACAAAAACGTAAAATACGTTTTGAAAAAATAGTAACAGAGGCAAGCGAACAGTCAAAACGTAATACGATTCCTACGATTGAATTTCTAGGTAAACTAAAGTCCATTGACTTTTCACAGTATGACAACGTCTTTATTGGTTATGAAGATGTTCGACTTCAAGAAAATAAAAAATTCGCATCTGCTTTAAATAAAGAAGATAATCATATCGCAATTATTTTTGGGCCTGAAGGTGGATTTACAGAGAGTGAAGTCGCGTCACATAATAACTTTACAATTGTTCAACTCGGGAAACGTATATTACGTGCTGAGACCGCACCTTTATATATGTTATCGGTGATCGACAGCATATATAATTAACGTTTATTGAAGCGCACTTTTCATTATGTTAAAATAGCTGATGATTATTTTAAAAGAAAGATTTGATATAGATGGAAAAAACAGTTGCCTTTTCAACGCTCGGTTGTAAAGTAAACCATTACGAAACTGAAGCGATGTGGCAAATTTTTAAAGATGCAGGATATTCACGCGTTGAATTCGAAGATAATGCAGATGTTTTCGTTGTGAACACTTGTACAGTAACAAATACAGGTGATAAAAAGTCACGTCAAGTGATTCGTCGAGCGATTCGTCAAAATCCAGATGCGGTCATTGCAGTATCTGGATGTTATGCTCAGACTGCACCAAAAGAAATCGAGGCAATACCTGGTGTTGATATAATTATCGGAACAGAAAATCGCGATAAGTTAATTGACTATGTCGAACAGTATCATGAAGAACGTCAACCGATTAACCGCGTTCAAAATATTATGAAAAAACGTACGTTTGAAGAAATGGACGTACCGTACTTTACAGACCGCACACGTGCGACATTAAAAATTCAAGAAGGGTGTAATAACTTCTGTACATTTTGTATTATTCCGTGGGCACGTGGTTTAATGCGCTCTAGAGATCCTGAAAAGGTAATTGAACAAGCAGAAAAACTTGTTGAAGCGGGTTATAAAGAAATCATTTTAACAGGTATTCATACTGGTGGATACGGTGAAGACTTAAAAGATTATAACTTAGCGATGTTACTAAGAGATCTCGAAAAAGTCGAAGGTCTTAATCGCTTAAGAATCTCTAGTATAGAAGCGTCGCAATTAACAGATGAAGTACTCGATGTTATTTATCATTCAAATAAAATTGTAAGACACTTCCATATACCTGTTCAATCTGCATCAGATACTGTTTTAAAACGTATGAGACGTAAGTACACGATGGACTTTTATGAATCTCGTATTTTAAGACTGAAAGAAATGATGCCAGGTGCTGCGATTACGTCAGATGTTATCGTTGGATTCCCTGGTGAAACAGAAGAAGAATTTATGGAAACATATGATTTCATTAAAAAGCATCATTTCTCAGAACTACACGTATTCCCGTACTCAACACGTACAGGAACACCAGCTGCACGTATGAAAGATCAAATCGATAATGAAACGAAAGAAGCGCGTGTAAAAAAACTCATCGAGTTATCGGACGCACTTGCATTAAGCTATGCTGAGAAGTTTAAAGATGACGTATTAGAAATTATTCCTGAAAAAATGGAAGACGGTATGCTCGTTGGACATGCGGATAATTACATGAAAGTAGCAGTAGATGGAGATGAAAGTCTAACTGGTGAACTTGTTAAAGTTAAAGTGACAGAGCCAGGTTATCCAGTATCAAAAGGTGAAATCGTTAAAGTACTCGAAAAACCGATGGTAAAACAGTACGATTATTTAGAAAGACATGTGCACACAAGTGAAGCTGCACATATGGAAAGTAGGATTTAAATGAAAATAGAACGATATATCGATCATACATTATTAAAACCAGATACAACAACAGACGACATTAAAAAATTATGTGAAGAAGCAAAACAATATAATTTCTTTAGTGTCTGTGTGAACCCGTCACACGTTGAGCTATGTAAATCTCTACTTGAAGGTAGCGACACAAAAGTTTGTACAGTTGTTGGATTCCCACTCGGAGCGACGACGTCAGAAGTTAAACAGTTTGAAACGGTTCAAGCGATTCGTAATGGTGCCGATGAAATTGATATGGTCATTAATATCGGTGCATTAAAAGCTGGAGATTTAGAAACGGTTCAAAAAGACATAGAAGCAGTCGTAAATGTTAAAGGTGAAGCGCTTGTTAAAGTGATAATTGAAACAGCGTTACTAACTCCTGATGAGATCGTGACAGTGAGTGAACTTTCTAAAAAAGCAGGTGCAGATTTTGTTAAAACTTCAACAGGATTTAACGGAAGAGGTGCATCAGTAGAAGACGTTACGCTAATGAAGTCAACAGTTGGAGATGCACTCGGTGTTAAAGCAAGTGGAGGCATCCGCTCTAAAGAAGACGCATTACAAATGATTGAAAAAGGTGCAACAAGACTCGGTGCATCAAGTGGTGTAAAAATTGTTCTAGGTGAAAAAAGTAATTCAGAATATTAAAACACCTTGACCATATTATTAAATTTATAATATAATATATACTAGATATTATTTTAATATCTTAAATATTTGCTCTTTGTGTTATTTCGGAGGGAGGGGAACACGATGACTAAAACAGTAGTAAGAAAAAACGAATCTATCGAAGATGCGTTACGTCGTTTCAAGCGTACAGTTTCTAAAAGCGGTACGATTAAAGAAGCACGTAAAAGAGAATATTACGAAAAACCTTCTGTAAGACGTAAGAAAAAATCAGAAGCGGCACGTAAACGTAAATTTAGATAATTCGTGTAACTCCCTCGAGTAACAGAATTATAAATTAAGGGATGATGAGAATCATCCCCTTTTTTATATCAAAAATTAATTGAGTTATGTATAATAAAATGGAGGAATTCAACGTGAACGGGTTATTTATAAATATTGTTAACTTTATATCGAGTCCAGTCGTTTCAACAATTCTTTTGTTAACGTTCTTTTTAGGACTTACATATCAACTCTTTTCACACAAAATTAATTTCGTTGGTGTACTGAGTATATTTTCGATCTTCACATATTATCTCGGACATATACTCGTAAACGAGTCGAGTGTGTTTGCGTTGTTATTACTATTAGTAGCGTCTGCACTAATCGTTTTAGAGTTTTTTATCTTCGGATTAGTACTCGGCGTCATCGGAACGATTTTACTCTTTATAAGTATTATATTTATAACGAATGACCCAATGCTTTATAGTGTTATCGTATTTCTCATTATCATTTTAGTTGCGATAGAGGTAGGTGTTTTAGTCAAAATGAAAAAGAAGAGAGTCCCATTATGGAAGCGTTTTGTCCTGACAGACTCAACAGACAGCGAAAGTGGTTACACATCATTTGATGACCGTTCTTATCTACTTGGAAAAGTAGGCGTGACTGCAGTACCGTTAAGACCTTCTGGAACAGTAATAATTGATGATAATAGAATTGATGCGGTAGCAGAGGGAACCTTTATAGAAAGAGATGTTCAAGTAAAAGTGATTTTCGTTGAAGGTACTCGAATTGTTGTTAGACCGATAAAAAATGAAGAGGTGGATAATTAATGACAGGTGGTTTAATCTCACTTATATTATTCGTTGTCGTTATTTTTATAGCGGTAATGTTTATTTTATCTTTTGTTCCAGTAGGATTATGGATTTCAGCATTAGCTGCTGGAGTTAAGATTGGTATATTTACGTTAATTGGTATGCGTTTAAGAAAAGTTAAACCAAAACGTGTTGTAGAACCGTTAATTAAAGCACGTAAAGCTGGTATTGATGTGACGACAAACCAATTAGAATCTCACTACTTAGCTGGTGGTAACGTAGACAGAGTAATTGATGCATTAATTGCGGCACAACGTGCAGATATTAACTTAACGTTTGAACGCTGTGCAGCGATTGACTTAGCTGGTCGTGACGTTTTAGAAGCAGTTCAAATGTCAGTTAACCCGAAAGTTATCGAAACGCCATTTATTGCCGGTGTTGCAATGAATGGTATCGAAGTAAAAGCGAAAGCACGTATTACAGTACGTGCGAACATCGACCGACTCGTCGGTGGTGCGGGTGAAGAAACAATTGTAGCACGTGTCGGTGAAGGTATCGTATCGACAATCGGTTCTTCAAAACATCACACTGTTGTATTAGAAAACCCAGATTTAATTTCAAAAACTGTACTTGAAAAAGGATTAGACTCAGGAACTGCGTTTGAAATTCTATCGATCGATATCGCTGACGTAGATATCGGTAAAAACATCGGTGCAGACCTTCAAACTGAACAAGCTGTGGCAGATAAAAATATCGCACAAGCAAAAGCAGAAGAGCGTCGTGCAATGGCTGTAGCAGAAGAACAAGAAATGAGAGCACGTGTTCAAGAGATGCATGCGAAAGTAGTAGAATCTGAATCTAGAGTACCACTCGCATTTGCAAAAGCTTTAGAAGAAGGACGTATCACTGTAAGTGAATACTACGATTTAAAGAACATCGAAGCAGACACAAAAATGAGAGATTCTATTAACAAGATGACAGATCCAACGAAATATAATGAAGAAGAGTAAGTGATAATATGGAGTTACTCGTACCATTAATAATTTTTGCAATTGGTGGGATAATATCATATCTCAATGATGCTAAAGAAAAGGAAAAGCAATCTGAGAATCCAAGAAATATTGATTTTGATAAATTAAATGAAAAATATCAAAAGTCAAAAACTGAAGCGGTTGACGAGTTTAAACGTTTAAAGAAAGAATTTACGGACTTAAAACAAGAGACAACAACAAAACAAGGAAAACCTAAGTTAGACAAAACTTCTAAAAAAGCCGTAGAAGATAAGTTTAAACGTGAAAAAGAACGACTCAAAGAAAGACAGCGTCAAGCAAATGAAGCGAAAAAGAAAGTTGAAAAGCTTCAGAAAGATAAATCAAAAGCAATTGCTGCGAGTGTAACTGATGAAGTGAAGCATGTGGTCTATGATGACAGCACGTACAACAAAAAGTTATCATTCGATAAAGAAGCAGTCGTTAATGGGATCGTTATGAAAGAAATTCTCGGCCCGCCGAAAAGTAAGATAAGAAGAGTTAGGTAATTACCTAACTCTTTTTTATTTACATTAATATTCATTGTATAATGAAGGTGAGGTGTTAATTATGCGGTTTAAATTTAAAAAGCAAAATCAGCATGGTGCATGGGCGATGGTTTTTATGCCACCGATATTAGGAATGGTTGCGGGTGGGTTCCATCTTTCACAACTGTTTTTTATTGTTGGATGGTTACTCATATTTTTTGCGGCAGATCATATATTATATTTTTTCAAAAGATTTAAACGTAAAGAATATGAAGTTTTAAATAGTTCGCTTCTTTTTACTCTTCTATCATTGCTAATTCTGATTTATCCGATTGTTACTGATTATAGAGTTATTTACTTTTTTCTATGTATGATTCCATTTGGTATGTTGAATGCTTATTTTTCCTACACACGCGATGAAAGAAATATGATAAATAACATAGCAGCAATCATTATTTTAGTTTAGCGGGTGGTGCAACAGGATTTTTAAATACTCATGAAATGACGTTAGATATATATTTTATAATGATTGTATCTACTTTATATTTTATTGGATCAGCTCTCGTTGTTAAGACAGTTATTCGAGAGAAGAATAATCCGACTTATAAATGGGCGTCGTTTATTTATCATTTCGTAGTAATGATTATTGGTTTTATTTACCATCCTGTAGTCGGTCTCGCATTTACATTTGGTTTTATAAGAGCAGTTTATGTTTACGGGCGAGGATGGAAACCAAAACAACTTGGGATATTAGAAATCATCCATGTAGTGTTCGTGACTATAGTTATATCACTATTTATGGTATATTTTAGGTAATCTAAAAATTAGTTAGACTTCAAAACAGAGAGGGTTAGTACATGTCAAAAGTGATACATTTTGATAATTTGGACGACGCACAACAAATCTTAGGGGTAAACGATTCACATATTCGCGTTTTAGAAGATGAATATGATGCTGAGATTCGTTCAAATGGACATGAAGTTAAAATTAAAAGTGATAATGAAGAAACAGAAGTAAAAATCTATAATATTTTAACGTCGTTACTTCGCGTAAAACAACAAGGACATCAAGTAACTTTACGTGACTTACAATCTGCAATTCAAATGGCAGAAAAAGACACGTTAGAATATTTAGAAGATCTATACAAAGAAGAAATCGCAAAAGACTATAGAGGTAAACCAGTTCGAGCAAAAACAACTGGACAACAAATATACGTCAATCATATTAAAAACAACGACTTAACTTTTGGAATCGGACCAGCAGGTACAGGTAAAACATTTTTAGCTGTAGTTATCGCGTGCCAAATGTTAAAAGATAATGATATTAAAAGAATCGTATTAACAAGACCAGCAGTCGAAGCAGGAGAAAACCTAGGATTTTTACCTGGTGATTTAAAAGAGAAAGTGGACCCGTATTTACGTCCGTTATATGACGGCCTACATGCAATTTTAGGTCAAGAACATACGGATCGACTTATCGAACGTGGTATTATTGAAGTGGCACCTCTTGCATATATGAGAGGGCGTACGCTAAATGACGCATTTATCATATTAGATGAAGCACAAAATACGACTTCGATGCAGATGAAGATGTTTTTAACACGTCTTGGATTCGGGTCTAAAATGGTCGTCACAGGCGACGAAACACAAATTGACTTACCGAGTAAAACGAGAAGTGGCTTAATTGAGAGTGTAGAACGATTAAGAAATGTTCGTGGCGTTCAAATTAATCACTTTACAGATCAAGACGTTGTGAGACACCCACTTGTATCAAGAATAATTCGTGCATATGAAGCAGGTGATTTAAATGTTAACGATTGATTTTTTAGACGATGAAAATTATTCATCAGATTTAGAAAAAGAAGATATAGAATCACTACTTAATTATTCATATGAGTTTTTAAAACAAAGTGAAGAATCTGAAGTATCTATATCATTTGTTTCAGAAGATGAAATCAAAGAAATTAACAGAGATTATCGAAATAAAGACGAAGTGACAGACGTGATTTCATTTGCCTTTTTAGACGATGAAAGTGATGATATAGAAATTCCAGGAATGCCAGTAACTCTTGGAGATATTATTATTAATACTAATCGTGCGAAAGAACAAGCAGAAGAATACGGTCACTCATATAAACGTGAATTAATGTTTTTATCTTTACACGGATTTTTACATTTACTTGGATATGATCACATGACTGAAGCAGATGAAAAAGAAATGTTCGGTCTTCAAAAAGAAATATTAGATGCATTTGGAATTTCGAGAGATTAACATGAAGCGGTTTAAATATCCATTTTTTGGATTTCTACGTCTCGTTACAAAAGACTCTCATTACGTCTTACATTTAGTCAGTGCATTGTTTGTCATCATCGTTTCATATTTTTTATCGATTAATATGACGGAATGGCTCTTTATATTTAGTGCGATATTTTTAGTACTACTCACTGAAGCTTTAAATACAGCAATCGAAGAGGTCGTTGACCTTGTAACGAGTGATTTTGAACAACATGCAAAATATGCAAAAGATATCGCAAGTTTTGCAGTATTACTTGCGAGTATTTACGCCACTTTAATTGGTGTAATCATATTACTACCAAAGTTATTAAAATTGATAGGAGTGTTATAAATGGCAATTATTGATGATGGGATTTTTAAAGATGAATGGTACGATGAAGTAATTAAAGCACAACAAAACGCTTATACACCGTATTCTGAATTTAACGTTGGTGCGTTACTTATTACTGAAGACGATGAATATGTGTACGGTGCAAACATCGAAAACGCATCATATCCAGCGACAATTTGCGCAGAACGTACAGCACTCGTTTCTGCATATGCAAGAGGGATTACAAAGTTTAAAGCATGTGTCGTAATTACAGATGCTAAAGATCCAGCGAGTCCATGTGGTGTCTGTCGTCAAGTGTTAAAAGAACTGACTCATGATGATATGCCGGTCTATATGCTAAGTAAAGATAAGCGCTGTATTAAAAAGACAGTCGATGAATTGTTACCATTAGGATTTAGCGGAAGGGATATGGATTAATGTCAACTTTTAAATCTGGTTTTATTACGATCGTCGGGAGACCAAACGTCGGTAAATCGACATTTATGAATCACGTACTCGATCAAAAAGTCGCGATTATGAGTGATAAACCACAAACGACGAGAAATAAAATTCAAGGTGTGTATACGACAGAAACAGCACAAATGATTTTTATCGACACACCTGGAATTCATAAACCAAAACATCAACTCGGTGAACATATGATGCGCGTTGCTAAACGAACGCTACGTGAAACAGAAGTTATTTTGTTCGTCGTAAATGCAACTGAGAAAAAAGGACCTGGGGACGAATTCGTCATGAATATGATTAGAGATACAGATACACCTGTTATTTTAGTCATCAATAAGATCGATTTAATTCACCCAGATGAGTTGCCAGAAATTATTGAACGCTATACGACTGATTTTGAATTTAGTGATGTCGTACCAATCAGTGCATTACAAGGTACAAATACTGGTCAATTATTAGATGTTATCGAAACTCATCTTGAAGAAGGACCAATGTATTATCCAAAAGACAGAATTACGGATCATCCAGAGCACTTTATCGTTTCAGAGTTAATTCGTGAAAAGATTTTACTTTTAACTGATCAAGAAATTCCACATTCAATTGGAGTCGAAGTGACGAAGATGAAGCGAGAAAATGACGGTGAAAAAGTAAAAGTTGAAGCGACGATTTACGTAGAACGTGATTCTCAAAAAGGAATGGTCATCGGTAAAGGTGGCAAGATGCTAAAGCGTGTAGGAACGCTTGCACGTAAAGATATCGAAGCATTACTTGGAGATAAAGTGTATTTAGAATTATGGGTAAAAGTCCAAAAAGACTGGAGAAATAAACCTCAATTTATTAGAAGTTTAGGCTATAAAGATGAAGAATATTAGGTGATAGTTTGATCCACCAAAATAAAGGATTCATGATTCGACAAACGAATTACAGTGAATCGAGTAAAATTATCACATTACTAAGTGAGCATGGTGCACTTGTACCGTTAATGGCACGTGGATTTAACAAGCCAAGAAGTCCGTTTAATAGTTTAAAACAAGGATATAAACATACGTTATTTACGTATTCAAGACACCGAGGTATGGGCACTTTAACAGAAGTCGATATTATCGATAGTTACAACAACATTAATAGTGACTTTGACACGTATACGATAGCGAGTTATATCGTTGAACTCATTACTCGAGTAACCGATGAAGAAATCGCTGATCCGTCGTTATACCGACTAATGCATCAAGCGTTTAAACTACTCGATGAAAAAAATGAAAAATATTCGGTGTTAAGTTTTGTCATTATAAAACTATTTCCAATGTACGGTGCACTATTAAATGTTGACAAATGTGTATTATGTGGCAGTTATAGTTATGAAAATATGAACCGATATTCGTTTAAATACCACGGAGTCATATGTAATGATCATTATGATGAAGAACATTTAGAGCGCTCAGTATATGTGAGTAGCCGCTCAATCTATTTAGCAGCATTTTTAAAGCACGTTCAAGTCGAACATTTAAACTCTATTAATATCGATGAAGAAGACGGAAAGAAGCTTTTTAAGTTTGTCGATATGTTGTTTCAAGAATATACCGGAGAATTTTTTAAAACGAGAAAGTTACTTCAAATAT
>NZ_CAVG010000034.1 GCF_000438455.1 Nosocomiicoccus massiliensis | reverse complement strand
TAAAAAGATATGCGCATTTAAAAGATGTGAAGGATATCGATAATTTTATTCAATCGATTAAATTAGATAATGTCGTTGTAATTTTCACTTTTATTAAACCAGAGCTTTCAAAGTATATCGTAGAGAAACTTACACAACTCAATATTCCATTTGTAGACGTTATGACACCAGTTATGGATATGTTGAAAGAAAAACTAGAGGGAGGACCGTTATATGAACCAGGTCGTGTCCATAAACTCGACGCGGACTATTTCAAAAAGATAGAAGCGATTGAATTCGCAGTACGTTATGACGATGGTAGAGATCCATCTGGTTTAAAATATGCAGATATCGTATTAATTGGTGTTTCGAGAACATCTAAAACGCCACTTTCACAGTTTTTAGCATATAGGGGATATAAAGTTGTTAATATTGCACTTGTCCCAGAAGTCGAATTACCAGAAGAATTATTTGAAATCGATCCTAATAAATGTATCGGGTTAGAAATTGATCCATCATCACTGTTTGAAATCCGAAAAAGCCGCCTCGAGCAACTTGGATTACTTGAAAATGCTAAATACGGCCAAAACGAAAGAATCGAAGAGGAACTCGAGTATTTCCATCAAACAGTTAAAAAAATTGGTTGCTGTACAATCAATGTTACAAATAAAGCGATAGAAGAAACTGCGAGTGAGATTATTAGAATTATGAATTTATAGAGGTGTATTGAATGGCGGAAAAATCTGTAGTGGATCAAGTAAAAGAATCTACTGACATTGTAGATGTCATTTCAGAATATGTTGATTTAGAAAAAAGAGGTAATAACTACGTTGGGCTTTGTCCATTTCATAACGAAAAAACACCTTCTTTTAACGTTTATAAAGATACGGGAAGTTATTATTGCTTCGGTTGTAGAGCAAATGGATCAGTAATTGACTTTTATATGGAGATGGAAAACCTCCCCTTCAATGAAGCATTACAATCTCTTGGCGAGCGTTCGGGTATTAAAGTTAAACATAAGAAAACGAATGTGAATTCAAAAGAACTTCAACTCATTAAAATGCATGAGATTATGGTAGATAACTATCATAATATTTTAGTGGCAACTGCTGAAGGGAAAGATGCACTGAACTATTTATTAGAGAGAGGTTTTACACTCGAACAAATCAAAAAGGAAAAGATCGGTTTTGCTCCAAATATAAAAGATAGTGCTATTCAGCTATTAGAAAATCTAAAGTTCTCTAAAGAGATGATGTTTCAAGCTGGTCTCGTAGCACGAAATGAAGAGACGTTCGAGTACTTTGACCGATTTAGAAATCGTATTATGATACCGATCAAAAATCATAAAGGCAAATATGTCGCTTTTACAGCACGAGCATTAGGTGATGATACGCCGAAATATTTAAACTCTCCTGAAACAGACATCTTCCATAAAAGCTCGATTATATTTAATTTATCAGATGCTTATAAAGTCATCCAGGATGAAAAAGAAGTGATTTTAATGGAAGGACATATGGATGTATTAAAAGTAAAAAATACATCTATAAAAAATGTCGTCGCGACGATGGGGACGAGTGTGTCTTTAAAGCAAATTGAAATTTTAAAGCGAGTCTCTAAAAATATAACATTAATGTTCGACGGAGACGAAGCGGGTAAAAATGCAACACAATCAGTCGGAGAAAAGATACTTGAACAAAAAGGAAATCCATATGTCATTCCGTTACAAACAGATATGGACCCGGATGAGTTTATTGAAAAGCATGGAGAAGAGTCATTTGAGAAGTATATTTATGAGAACCGAGATCATTTTATTGTTTATGATGCGAAAGAAAAACTTAAAAGTTCAAAACGAAACGACTTAAAGTTCTCTGAGTACTTAAATCATTCGATTCAACTATTAAAATATATCGATAACGAAGTGGAACAAAGCCGTCTTGTTAAACAAATATCTGAACTCTATGAAGTTGATGCAGAGCTTATCTATCGACAATTGCCCAAAAAACAACGTCGACGAGACAATAAAACAACGTTCAGTAGTCCGAGTGTGACACGTGTAACGTCACGTGAGTTTAAAGAGAAACATATTATGCATACATTAATCAATAGTAAAGAGAGAATGCAGTATTTTACCTCAAATTTTGACTTAGATTTATTTCAAACAAGTGGTTATCATGATATAATAAATAAATTAGTGGAATATTTTAGCGAATTCGATACATTTGATAAACAGATGTTTATATCTTATATTGACCCCGAATTAATCACTTGTTTAGAACACATTATCGCGACTGATTTACCTGTCTTAGAAGAGCAAGAATTAAATGATTATATACAGGCGATTTGTGGTATAAGTTCAAGTAGTGGGGAGAAAAATAATCTGATCAAAGAAATTGAGCAAGCTGAACTCATTGGAGATGATGAGCGAGCGTTAGAACTCTTTAATCAATTAATAGAACTCCAAAAATTTCCAAAGTCAAAATAAATTAGGGGGATTTCAATGTCAGTTAAAAAGACGCTATCATTAGATGAAAATGAAATAGATATGACAAATATTGAGTCTGTAAAACAGTTCCTATTAGAAAAAGGAAAGCAAGAAGGTGAGTTATCTCACGAAGAAATTGCCGATAAGTTACAAAATTTTGACTTAGACTCTGATGCAATGGATGAATTTTTTGAGCAAATTCATACTGCAGAGATTGAACTTGTGAACGAAAAAGACGCAGATGATAAAGATGAGAAATTAGACGTACGTGATATGTCTGCACCGGTCGGTATTAAAATTAACGATCCAGTACGTATGTATTTAAAAGAAATCGGACGCGTAGATCTATTAACGGCTCAAGAAGAAGTCGAGCTCGCAAAGCGTATTGAAGCGGGAGACTTAGAGGCAAAAAATAAATTAGCTGAAGCAAACTTACGTCTCGTAGTCAGTATTGCAAAACGTTATGTTGGTCGTGGGATGTTATTCTTAGATCTTATTCAAGAAGGGAATATGGGTCTTATTAAAGCTGTTGAAAAGTTCGACTTCACGAAAGGTTTTAAATTCTCGACGTATGCAACGTGGTGGATTCGTCAAGCAATTACGCGTGCGATTGCTGACCAAGCGAGAACAATTCGTATCCCTGTTCATATGGTTGAAACGATTAACAAACTCATTCGTATTCAAAGACAATTACTTCAAGATTTAGGGCGTGAACCAACGCCAGAAGAAATTGGAGAAGAAATGGATATTACAGCTGACCGCGTAAGAGAAATTTTAAAAATTTCACAAGAACCTGTTTCTCTTGAAACTCCAATTGGTGAAGAGGATGATTCACACCTTGGAGATTTCATTGAAGATGTTGAAGCACAAAGCCCATCGGATCACGCAGCATATGAAATGCTAAAAGATCAATTAGAAGATGTTTTAGATACGTTAACGGACCGTGAAGAGAATGTATTACGTCTTCGCTTTGGTTTAGATGATGGTCGTACTCGTACATTAGAAGAAGTTGGTAGAGTGTTCGGAGTAACTCGCGAACGTATTCGTCAAATCGAAGCGAAAGCGTTAAGAAAGCTTCGTCATCCTTCTCGTTCTAAAAAACTTAAAGATTTTATGGATTAATTGTGAACAAAGTGTATAATTACAAAAAATACTCGTTGGAATTTATTTGCAAGTAGTATACAATTGAATAAGAATATGCTAATTATAAGGGGAGGGAAATTTAATGAACAAGAATCCAATTATCCCATTCTTACTGATCATCTTCCTAGGTGTCGGACTTGTATTCTTACTTTCTTCATACGGAGCTACTGATGATGGTGGAGATACTGCTGATAACGGAACTGAACAACAAGACGGAGATAACGCATCTTCTGGAGATGCTGATGGTGAGGGCGTAGCAAAAGATAACTGTTCGTCATGTCACGGTCAAGACTTCTCAGGTGGTATGGGTCCTGCATTAGCTGGAACTGGCGTTGACAAAGAAACATTTGTTAAAGACGTTAGAAATGGTATTGAAGGAACTGCAATGCCAGCGTTCTCTGAAAGTCAAATTTCAGATGAAGAAATCGACGCTATGTATGAATTCTTTACTAAGTAATAAATAATTGAAATGATAACTCCTACATTTGATGTAGGAGTTTTTTTAAATTAGGTGGATATAATGATTGACACGAGATTAAAAGCAGTAAGTAAATACGTTATTGGAGATAGATTGTTAGATGTCGGTAGTGACCATGCGTATTTACCTATTTATTTAATAGAACAAAATAAAATTAAATATGCCGTAGCAGGTGAAGTTGTTAAAGGTCCATTTGAAAATTCAAAATCAAATGTAAAAGGATATAACTTCGACGATAAAATCGATGTGAGATTAGGTTCTGGTTTATCTGTGATTCAAAAAGATGAAGAGTTTGATACTATTACGATTTGTGGTATGGGTGGTCCGTTAATCGCCTCGATTATAAAAGATGGACAAACCTATTTAAATAATACGCCGAGATTTGTAGTGAGTTCAAACGTATACGGGGAATCTGTTAGACGTGAGATGGCAAATTTAAATTATAAAATTATCGATGAAGAAATAAACTTTTATAATGATAAATTTTATGAACTTATCGTATTTGAATACGGTAAAGAAAATTTAAGTGATTTAGAGTTTAAATTTGGTCCTATCAATTTAAAGAAAAGAGCAGATCTTTTTATTTTAAAATTAAAAAAAGATAAAGAACACTTACAGCATATTAAAAGTCAAATTAAACAGTCGAGTAAGAAGATAGATAAGTTAGAAGAGATTACGAACGACATAAATTTAATTAATCAGGTGATTAATCATGAATATTAAAGAGTTAATGGCAGTTCTTAATACAGTTGCACCGTTTAAAGACGCTGAAGACTGGGATAACGTCGGTCTTCTCGTTGGTTCAAATGATAATACAGTCACTGGAGTTATGACGACACTCGACTGTAATTTAGACGTTATTGATGAGGCACTTAATGAAAATGTGAATACGATTATCGCGCATCATCCAATCATTTTTCCAAAAATTTCAAAACTCGATGATAGTTATCAGTCAAAAATTATTAAAGCAATTATAAAAAATGATATGAATTTAATCGCAATGCACACAAACCTTGACCATCAAGATGACGGAGTCAGTGTTATGATTGCAGAAGCTCTCGGGTTAAAAGTTGTATCTCCTTTAATCCGTCATGACGCGGTGACTTATAAGTTACGCGTGAATATTCCTAAAGAAGATAAAGAAACGTTTAAAAAGGAGTTAAGCGACATTGGATTTGGTAATCAAGGAGACTATAGTGAATGTTTCTTTGAATATGACGTTCAAGGTCAATTTAGACCAAATGAACATGCAAATCCTACAATCGGAACGCATAATGAATTAGAGTACGTGGATGAGGTCATCATTGAAGCAATATTCGACGGAAATACGGATAAAATATTAAAAATGATCGAAGCACATCCATATGAAGAACCAGCATATGACGTATTTACAATTACAAAACCGACAAGTAACGGTCTCGGTGTAGTTGCTCTATTTAACGGCACAATGGATGATTTAGTTAAACAAATAGAGACAACGTCAAAGACACCAATCGTTAATGTCGTAAAAGGAAATGACGAAAAATTAGCGCGTGTTGCGATAATAGGTGGCAGTGGTGCGAGCTTTATCTCTCAAGCGATGAGACAAGCAGATTGCCTCATCACTGGAGACATTAAATACCACGAAGCATTCGATGCAAAAGAAGAAGGGTTTAATTTAATCGATGTGGGCCATTATTTAGAATATATGATGGTTGAAGGATTAAAAAATAAATTAGCTGAAAAAATAGATTTAAAAGTCGTAGCAACAAACATCAATACGAATCCATTTATTTATTAAAAAGAAGCAGATGCCGACGCATCTGCTTTATTCATTACTAATTATTCTCGTTATATTTTTGAACTGCTTTAAAGTCAGTCCATTTCATTTTGCCGTTTTTAATCTTTTCACGTGTTTCTTTGTTGAAGTAGTCATCTGGCTTTCCTTCAGGGAACAAGTTTTCACCTTTAAATTCTGGTCGATCCTGCATGAGTAAATAACCAGCAAGGTCTGCTGCTTCTTGGTCAGTTAAAGTACCAGGTTGACCGAGCGGCATGTAGCGTTTTAAGTAACCATGCATTTGTTGTAATCTAGCCATTCCAGCACCATCATTAAATGAATGTTCTCCATATAATGCTGGTCCAGTTAAGTGTGCATTGTCAGCAAGTGGATCACCGTGACATGTTGTACAGTTAAAACGTTCCATTAAAGCTTCACCATTGCTCACGTTTGGTTCAGGTAGTTCTTCAGAAGCTAACTTAGTAGTCATAAATGGATATTCTTCGCCTTCAACACCATCACTGATATATTCATAGAAGGCAATAAATGCTTTCATCTCGTCAGAATCTTCATCGAGTTCAGTACCGTTCATACTTCTGATGAAACAACCGTTAATACGTTCTTCTAACGTAACTTCTCGACCTTCACGCTTAGAGTATTGTGGGAATCGTTTTGTGACTCCGATCAAGTTGACAGCGTCACCGATACCGCTTTGAGCGTGACAGCTTGCACATGATAATCTGTTGCCAACGTTATTTGGTAATAAATCAGCAGTGTGGTCACTTAACTCTCTACCGCGATTAATAAGTGCTTGCTCTTCTTCAGAATAGCTGTCTAAGTCTTTTAAAACGGAGCTAAACGGAACAGGATTGCCATCCTCATCGAGCTCAATTTCTTTCGTTGCTGTCTCACTCTCTGTTGCTTGGTTCTTTGTTTCGTTTTTACTTTCATCATTAGTATTTGTTGAACAAGCGCTAATGACAATAATAATCGAAAGGGCGAGTAGTGATAGTAGTAACTTGTACCTCATAACT
>NZ_CAVG010000033.1 GCF_000438455.1 Nosocomiicoccus massiliensis | reverse complement strand
TTGTTATTACATTGGACCGTAGTTGATGAAGTACGCGATGACGAGTAATATCGCACCGATTGTGTACCAAATAATTAGTAACGGCCAAATGAATTTGATCCAGTCTGTATATTTAATTTTTGCAATTGCTAATGCTGCCATGAAGTATCCTGATGTTGGGTAGAAAATGTTTGAGAAACCGTCACCAAATAGGAATGCTAGTACGGCAGTTTGTCGTGTCATTTCCGTTAAGTCGACGATTCCGATAATAATTGGCATCGTCGCAGCTGCTTGTCCACTTCCTGAAGGGATTAAGAAGTTAATTAACCCTTGCACAACCATCATTGCAACTGGAATTATTGATTCAGGTAAAAGTACTACGATTTTACTTAATCCGTATACAATTGTGTCCATAATCATACCATCTGCTAAAACGACAGAAATTGCTCTCGCAACCCCAACGATGAACGCTCCGAGTAGGATCATACGCATACCATCGTTCATATATTCAGCTATTTTAGATGGTGTTAATCCTGCAATTAGACCGATTAAAATACCACTAAAGATATAGAAACCACCTAATTCTATGAAGTACCATTTATATTGGAAAATCATAAATGCCATTAAAACGAGTAAAACAATTAATACGAATGTTGCAATAACTGTTCTTGTCTCTGATTTTGGATATTCGACTTCTTCTTTTACAAATTCACTATTGTCAACGTTATCTGTAACAAGTGAAGCCTCTGGATTTTTTTGTACTTTTTTAATATAACGACTGACAAAGATAATACCAACAGTGAGCATAATTACTAATGCAATTGCACGGTACCATAGACCAGAGAATAATGGAAGCTCAGCAATCGTATGTGCTGTACCAACGTTTGCAGCAGTTGTTAAACCACAAGCAAATCCAACGACAGTTGATATTAATATAATTGCTGTTGATGCAATACGGTCATACCCAAATTTTAAAAATAGGGGTAGTAATGCTGGTAAGAAAATTAGTGACGCTTCAATCATTCCTGTCATCGCAACGAATAGTGCGAGAACAAATGAAATTACAGGAATGATAAGTAATCCTTTGTTGCCAAATGTTTTAATTAAGAAGTTTAAAATAACATCGATAATTCCTGCTTTTTCAATGACACCAAACATCGCACCAATTGCTAAAATACCGAATATGATAATAATAGTTTCTTGAATTCCTCTTGGAATCGCTGTCATAAATTCCATGAAAGTTACCGGTGTTTGGTCGATATAGTGGAACGTGTCTGCAATGATTACGTTAATTCCATTTACTTCTTCACGGTCAAATGTACCTGCTGGAATAATGTAAGAAGCTATTTGTGCAAGCAAGATAATAAGAAATAGAATAACGTAAATGTGTGGCATTTGAAACTTTTGTTTCTTTTCTTGTTTCTCCATAAATTCACCTCGTTAGTTAATGATGGTTATAATTATACAGAAATAGTGTTGAATAATGCAATGTTTAATTCGAGTTCATCTGTTCAATAAAAATAAAATACGGCTGTATCAATACAGCCGTATGAGTTAGTCTAGTATCTCTACTGGTTTTGGATTTTTAATATTTGGTAATATTTTCTCTCTAGGTACCGTAGAAATTGGTTCAACTACATTTTCTTTATCGTAATTTGATAAGTAGTCAATCACTTCTTTTACGATTTGAGTTGGTGTTGAAGCTCCTGCAGTAATGGCAACTGTTTCAACCCCATCTAACCACTCAAGTTTTAAATCAGAAAGAGATGAAATACGATACGCATTCGTATGTGCGATTTCTTTTGATACTTGAGCGAGTCGGTTAGAGTTATTACTTTTCGGATCTCCAACGACGATTAAAAGATCAGCGTCTTTTGCTTGTTCAGCAACTGCTTCTTGACGGACTTGTGTTGCCATACATATTTCTCTATGAACTTCGATATGTGGGAATGCTTCTTTTAACGCATTCATAATATGCTCAACATCCCACTGACTCATCGTCGTTTGGTTCGTAACAATCAGTTTTTTATCATGTAAACGATCTGGAAGTAGTTGAATATCTTCAATCGTTTCGATTAAGTGGACTTCTTCTGGTGCAACACCGACTGCACCTTCTGGTTCTGGATGTCCTTTTTTACCGATATATATCACTTCGTAACCTTCTTTTGTTTTGTTCGAAATTAAATCATGGGTAAATTGAACATCTGGACACGTCGCATCAATACACGTTAGTCCCTTTTCTTTTGCGCGTCTTTTTACTTCTGGTGACACACCGTGTGCAGTAAAGATTACCGTTCCTTCTTCGATTTGTTCTAATATTTCTAAGCGATTCTCACCATCTAATGTGATAATCCCTTCATTTTTAAATGCATCAGTCACATGTTTATTGTGAACGATCATCCCTAATATATAAATCGGTCTCGGTAAAGTCTTATCGAGAGATGCATTTTTGGCAATAACCATCGCATCGACGACACCGTAACAATATCCACGTGGTGAAATTTTAATTATATCCATTCAGATGCCTCCTCTTCATTGATTATATATCATTATTAATTGAATTCAAATGAATCACTAGTGGTATCTTAAAAGTCTATGTTCATGTATAATATAGTGCGAGTTAAAATAGAAATAGGTGAGAATATGAACGCATTCAAAAGATTTAATTTTAAAGAAGGTATGCTTGAAGCAATTGATAATATTCATTTCACTCATCCGACTCTCGTTCAAGAAAGAGTCATTCCAAGAATTTTAAAAGGAAGTAATGTTATCGTTCAAAGCTCAACAGGTAGTGGTAAAAGCCATGCGTTTTTATTACCGATTATTAATAACATTCAAGTGGATGAAAAGAAAGTACAGTCAATTATAGTCGCGCCAACTAGGGAGTTAGCACGCCAGCTTTATAATATGACAACGGATATATTAGAATCTTTCCCTGAAATTGAAGCGAAATTATTTATCGGTGGTAAAGATTTCGAAAGAGATAAAACACGTGCTGAGAATAGTCCGCATATTGCGATTGGTACTCCGAATAGATTAATAGAGCTCATTCATTCATCGAGTTTAAAAGTGTCAGAAGCAAAGTCAATCGTCATTGATGAAGCAGATTTAAGTATTGATTTAGGGTTTTTAGAAACGATTGACCAAATTTCTAATGCGATGGATCCGTCGGCACAATTTTTAGTGTTTTCAGCGACAATTCCAAATGAGTTACGTCACTTTTTACAAAAGTATTTAACGCATACTGAAGTGTTAGAAATTGACAATACACGTCAAAAAACTAATATCCATTACAGTCTAATTCCAGTTCGTAGTAAAGATAAAAACAATAAAGTATTAGAATTGACACAATCTATTACACCGTATTTAGGTTTTATTTTCGCAAATACACGCGAACGTGCAGATGAGTTATATGAATTTCTTGTAGAAAATGGGGTAAACGTTGGTTTATTCCACGGTGGTTTAAAACCGAGAGAACGCAAGCAGATGATTCAGCAAATCCATAATCTAGATTATCATTACGTTGTAGCCAGTGATTTAGCTGCACGTGGTTTAGATTTTGACGGAGCGTCCCACGTTATTAACTACGATATCCCTAGAGAAATTGAATTCTTCACACATAGAGTAGGTCGTGTTGGTCGAGGAGAGTATACAGGTGTTGCAATAACACTGTATGATCCAAACGAAGAAGACTTAATCGATCAAATTGAAGAAAAAGGATTCACATTTGAACATGAGGACTTAATTAACGGTCAACTTAAACCGATTAAAAAGCGAAACAAACGTGATACGAGACGTCGTAAAGAAGTTCGCTTAGATGAGGATGTTTCATATAAGGTACGTAAACCAAAAAAAGTAAAACCAGGTTATAAAAAGAAAATGAAGCAACAACTCGAACAACTTAAAAAAGACAAGCGTAAACAATATGCGCAAAATCAAAAAAGAAGAAATAAAAAGAGGTAAGATAATATGTTAATCGGATCACACGTACCGATGAATGGTAAAAAAATGTTAGAAGGCGCAGTTGAAACTGCACATTCTTACGGTGAAAATACATTTATGATTTATACAGGGGCACCACAAAACACGAGAAGAAAACCGATTGAAGAGTTAAATATCGAAAGAGGACAAGAACTCATTAAAGCGTACGGTATGAAAGACATCGTTGTACACGCACCATATATCATAAACATCGCAAACACTACACGTGAAGGCGTGTTTGATTTAGGTGTGGAGTTTTTAATTAATGAAATCGCGCGTACAGAAGCAATTGGTTCAAAGCAAATTGTACTTCACCCTGGAGCACACGTTGGGGCGGGTGTAGACGCTGGAATAGAATCAATTATTAAAGGTTTAAACATCGTCTTAGAAGAAAAACACGACGTACAAATCGCTTTAGAGACGATGGCAGGTAAAGGATCAGAAATCGGTCGTAACTTTGAAGAAATCGCGCGTATAATTGACGGAGTCACTCACAACGAACGTTTAAGTGTTACGTTTGATACGTGTCACGTTCACGACTCAGGATATGACATTAAAAATGACTTTGACGGTGTTCTAAACGAATTTGATAAAACAATCGGAGTCGATCGTATTAAAGTCGTCCACGTGAACGATTCTAAAAACGAAGTCGGCGCGAAAAAAGACCGTCATGAAAACTATGGTTTCGGTCATATCGGTTTTGACGCACTACAATATATCGTCAATCACGAAACGTTTAAAGATTTACCGAAAATTTTAGAAACACCATTTGTCGGTTTAGATAAAAAAGATAAACAACCTCCTTATAAGTATGAAATTGAAATGATTAAAAATGGTGTGTTTGATCCACAACTACTAGAAAAAATAAATCCAAATATAAATGCATAGTTTAAAACGAGCACTGTTACAGTGCTCG
>NZ_CAVG010000032.1 GCF_000438455.1 Nosocomiicoccus massiliensis | reverse complement strand
AAACGAGCACTGTTACAGTGCTCGTTTTATTTACAATTCGTAACAGTTACGTTATAATTATACGACTAAAAGCATGTTGGAGGTGTTGTCATGTCAACGCCCGTTTTCGAAATAAGAAATGTATCATACAAATATTATGAAAAAATGGAAACGACAGTGGCATTAAAAGACATAAATCTCAAAATAGAGCGTGGAGAATTTATGGCAATTGTTGGACCGAATGGTTCTGGTAAATCTACATTAATAAAACTAATTCTCGGTATTAAGAAGTTACAAGAAGGCGAGATTTTAATTAATGGTAAGCGAATGAATCGTAGAAATAGAGAGACTAAAATTGGTTATGTTTCTCAAAAAGCTGCATCATTTGCAAAAGGGTTTCCTGCGACTGTAAAAGAAGTCGTATTAAGTGGTTTAACAAAAAAGCGTGGACTATTTAAAAAATTTAACAAAGAAGATTTTAAAGCACTCGATGAAGTGTTAGATTTACTCGATATAACAGATTTAAAGCATAAAAATATCGCGAGTCTTTCAGGTGGACAAACACAGCGTGTATTTATCGCTCGTGCTTTAATTAATAAGCCAGAAATCCTCGTGCTAGATGAACCGACAGAAGGTATCGATGCAAAAAACGTCTATAGCTTTTATGAAGTTTTAACACGATTAAAAGAAAGTGGAACGACGATCTTACTCGTCACACATGATATTGGCGTCGTCGTCGACCAAGCAGACACCGTTGCGTGCTTAAATGAGCATCTACATTTCCACGGTTCAAAACAAGACTTCTTAAAACTCGATGAAGCTGAGTTATCAAAAGTATACGGGTTTCCGTTACAACTCGTAAATCACGATCATACGAGAAGTTGCTGTGAGGTGCCATATGTTAATTGATGCGCTACAAAACTATGCATTTATGAGATACTCGTTTATTAGTGGTTTAATTGTTGGGTGTATCGCGCCACTTCTCGGAACATTTATCGTCGTTCGAAGACTGAGTTTAATTGCAGATGCACTCTCACATATTTCACTCGGTGGGATTACGCTCGGTGTGTATTTATCGAGTATACTCTCATTTACAATTAACCCACTCATTACTGCAACGCTATTTTCAATTATCGGTGCAGTAGGTATAGAAAAGATGAGAACTGTTTATAAACACTTTTCTGAAATATCGATTCCAATAATTATGAGTCTTGGGATTGCATTATCTGTTATATTTTTATCACTAGCAAATGGTTTTAACCAAGACTTATTTGGCTACTTATTCGGAAGCATCAGTGCAGTGACTAAAAATGATTTATTTTTAATTAGCTGTATTGGAGTTATCGTCATTACGTTCGTTTACTTTTTATATAAAGAGATGTTTTTACTATCATTTGATGAAGAGTATAGCGAAGTGATGAAAATTAGTGGATTTATTCATTTTATTTTTATCGTACTCGTTGCGTTAGTCATTAGTGCATCTATGAGAATTGTCGGGACACTACTCGTCAGTGCGATGATGACATTACCGGTCGCTGCCGCAATTCGAGTGACGTCGAGTTTTAAAGCACTAATTGCAGTGAGTATATTATTTGGAGAAATTTCGGTCATACTCGGACTCATATTAGGATTTTACTTAAATATCGCTCCTGGTGGTATGATCGTATTAGTTGCGATTTTTATATTATCTATGACATTTATCGTAAATCGATTAGGAGTGAAGATGAATGCCGAATAATGAAAAAGAAAGAATTAAAACAACCCTAAAAGATCATGGGTTTAAACTAACAAAACAACGATTATCTTTAATCGAAATATTACTGAAAGAAGATAGATACGTCACAGCGACATATGTCTATAATAAGATGTCGGGAATATACGATGGTATTAGTTACGATACAATTTATAGAAATCTGTATACGTTACATGAAATTGGCGTAGTAGAGGAGACGACATTAGACGGTGAGATGCAGTATATGATTGCTTGTAGTGATCACCATCATCACCACTTTATATGCGACAATTGCGGTATGGTAAAAGTCATTCATTACTGCCCAGTAGATGAATGGCAAAAAGAAATACCAGGCGCTAAAATAGATGGACATAAAATAGAGCTATACGGTTTATGTTCGAATTGTCGAAATGATTAAAAAATCACCCCTAAAGTTAGAAATAAAATCTAACTTTAGGGGTGTTGTCATTTAAGTTTTATTTATTTTCATTTGCGAGTTCTTTTTTACGCTGTCTTTCTTTTTCGTAATGTGCTTCAGCTAATATGTCGATTTCTTTTTTAAGTTCGTCGACCATCGTTTCTTCGGGTACTTTTCGCACTGTTTTTCCGTGCATAAATAGTAATCCTTCTCCGCGCGCTCCTGCAATTCCAATGTCCGCTTCACGTGCTTCTCCTGGACCGTTTACTGCACATCCAAGAACGGCTACTTTTATCGGTGCTTTAATGTTTGAAATGTACTCTTCGACTTCATTTGCGATCGCAATTAAGTCGATTTCAATACGTCCACATGTCGGACACGCGATAAGTGTTGCTGCGTTTGAAGCGAGTCCAAATGTTTTTAATAATTCTTTTTGAACTTTTACTTCTTCAACAGGGTCTGCAGATAATGAGATTCTCATCGTATTACCAATTCCTTTATTGATGAGCACCCCAAGCCCTGCAGCACTTTTAACTGTCCCAGCAAATAACGTACCACTTTCAGTGATACCAATATGAAGCGGGTAGTCGAATGCTTTAGATGCTTTCTCGTATGCTTCGATTGCTAAGTGAACGTCAGAAGCTTTCATAGATACGATAATATCGTGGAAATCTAAGTCTTCTAATATTTTAATATGGTGTAACGCACTTTCTAGCATTCCGTCAGCTGTTGGATAACCGTATTTTTCGATAATGTGACGCTCTAGGCTTCCTGCGTTTACTCCAATACGAATCGGAATGCCTTTTTCTTTACACGCATTTACAACCGCTTCAACGCGTTCACGTTTACCGATGTTACCTGGATTGATACGAATTTTATCCGCACCACCTTCAATAGCGAGTAGTGCGAGTCTATAGTCGAAGTGAATATCGACGACTAATGGTATGTTAATTTGTTTTTTAATTTCTTTAATTGCTAGCGCATCTTCTTCACGTGGACAAGCGACGCGCACGATTTGACAACCTGCTTCTTCTAAACGTTTAATTTCAGCGACTGTCGCCTCAACGTCATGGGTTTTCGTCGTTGTCATACTTTGAATGATAATCTCGTCTGAGCCACCAATCACTAGATCGCCAACTCGTACAGGACGAGTGTTTTTACGATGTGTAATTTCTGACATTTAATATATCTCCTTGAAACAATGTGATTTATTTTTGTATGTTCAATTATACAACAAATCTATTATGTTGTAATGATGAACGAACTATTTTATCGTCTGCTTCTTTTTGAATACGGGTAGTTTCTTGTCGTAATATATTAAGAAGATGAATACGAAAATATATATGAACCAAAGTTCATTACCCGTTATAAGTTTTATAACTGTAAAAAGTACCGTCGGAATGACGAAACTATAAGAAATGATTTTAAACCAGTTCATATAATCCGTACGTTTATTTCTCATTGATGCAATTTTATTTAATATAAATGATAGTAGTAATAACAATGTAAACCGTAAAATGCAGCCATCACTATAATTTGTATGATTGAGTACACTGCAAAAAAGAATCCAGTACTCTTAGTATGTGTATCGATATATTGCTTTAACTCGTTATCATTATTAAATTTATTAAAACTTGAGTATGGTAGATAATCTTCAGTCATATTATGAATTTGAATGCCTTGATGTTGAAATGTTATAAAGGCATCTTCTAATGGTAAAGACTCTTCTGTAAAGACAATTCGACCTTTAGAGGTTGTTAAGTTTTTTTCATCTCCAACATAATATCCATCTTTAATTTCAAAATTCGGTATGTCGTCTTTTACTTCACTTAGAGCATTCGCAAATTGATTTGTATTAAAAAAAGATAACATATAAGGGACTGAAAGAAGTGTACCTATAATTAATATGTTTAATAACAGATACTTAAAGGGTACTGTTCTAAATAGAGGATATTTTTCAAACGTCAGTAGTCGTTTGAAATATTTTAAATAATCCATGAATTCAACACATCCAAATTCTATTTTAGTCAGACATTTGACTGATTTACTGATAGGTAGAAGCTTATACCTTTTATTGTAGCACTTAATTTGGTATATTTGGGATGTAAACATCATTAGGAGGAGATTTTAGTTATGGCATTTGAACTACCTGAGTTAGACTATGCATATGATGCGTTAGAGCCTACAATCGACAAAGAAACAATGGAGATTCACCACTCTAAACATCACAACACTTACGTAACAAACTTAAACAACGCAGTTGAAGGTACAGAATTCGAAAACAAATCTTTAGAAGAATTAGTAAAAGATATCGATTCATTACCTGAAGATATTCGTACTGCTGTAAGAAACAACGGTGGTGGACACTGCAACCACTCATTATTCTGGCAATTATTAACTCCAGAACAAAAAGACGTACCAGCTGAACTTAAAGAAGCTATCGAAGATAAATTCGGTTCTTTAGATTCATTCAAAGAGAAATTTGAAGCTGCAGCTGCAGGTCGTTTTGGATCTGGTTGGGCATGGTTAGTTGTTGGGAATGATGGTTTAGAAATTACTTCTACTCCTAACCAAGATAACCCATTAATGGAAGGTAAAACACCTGTACTTGGTGTGGACGTATGGGAGCATGCGTACTACCTTAAATACCAAAACAAACGTCCAGAGTACTTAGGTGCGATTTGGAACGTTGTAAACTGGGAAAAAGTAAACGAGTTATATCAAGAAGCTAAATAATAACTTCCTTTCAAGCCATGAGTTGTAAAACTCATGGCTTTTTTTTAATGAATAACGTGATAATATGTTAAAATAGAATGTGAATTTTAACGAAAGAAAGTTAGGTTGAAGCGTGTGAGACGTGTTAAGAAAAAAAGCTCTGAGGCGATTAAATATCAACTATTTAAGTCGAGAGCAAATACATTAGTATTTATTGTTTTTATATCATTTATAATTTTAATTCTTCGCTTAGGACAGTTACAAGTCATTCAGGGTGAATCTTACCATGAACGCGTTGAAAACGCACAATACGTTAAGATTAATCAAAACGTACCACGTGGTGAGATTTATGATCGAAACGGTAACGTTCTCGTTAAAAATAAGTCCGAACGTGCCATTTTCTTTACGAGACATCGAAATATGTCTAATGGTGAAATTATGGATCTTGCAAATAAGCTATCGAACTATTTGGAGATGGATGAAGAAAATTTAACGTTACGTGATAAGCAAGACTATGCATTAAATAATTATTTTGACGAGTTACTAAAAGAAATGCCTAATGAGGCAACATTACTGGATGACGGTAATATATCTAGAAATGATTTTAATGAAGCGGTATATGAGAACATTAGTAACGAATATTTAGACTCATTACTTACTGAAGAAGATAAAAACATCATTTCTATATATACGAGAATGATCGTCGCAACAGAATTAGACCCCGTTACTATTAAAGGAAGTAATGTCACAGAAAAAGAGTTCGCTACAATTAATGAAGATCTCGATAAGTTAGAAGGAATTACAACCGGAATGGACTGGAAAAGAGAATATCCTTATGGTTCAACACTACGTACAATTCTTGGAGACGTGAGTTCACCGAAAGAAGGATTACCTAAAGAACTCTCTGATTATTATAAATCACTTGGTTACTCACAAAACGACCGTGTCGGTAAATCATATTTAGAATTTCAATATGAGGATATTTTACGTGGTGAAAAAGAAGAAGTTAAATATTCAACAGATCGAGCAGGTCGCATTATCAATCAAGAAGTTGTAAAAGATGGTAAACCTGGTAACGATTTATATTTAACAATCGATATCAAATTACAGCAAGAACTTGAAAAAATTGCAGAGCATCATTTAAAAGAAATGCGTAATTTAGCAGAAGCTGCAAAACAACGTGCGGATTTAAATGGCGATATCGAATGGGATATTCGACCAGAGTTTTTAGATACTGTGACTCTTGTCGTACAAGATCCATATAATGGTGATATTTTAGCGATGGTTGGTAAACATATGAATAAAGACGGAGATATTGAAGATTTTGATTATGGTACATTTGCTGTGAGTTATGTACCAGGTTCATCCGTTAAAATTGGTACGGTTGTTACAGGTTATCAAAACGATGTTCTACAACCTGGAGAATCACAAGTCGATGAACCACTCGTATTTGCTGATGGTACGAACAAATCTTCATTCTTTAACCGTGACAATAGTTACAACGTAGACGATCAACACGCTTTAATGGTCTCTTCGAACGTTTACATGATTAAAATCGCACTTCGTTTACTCGGTTTAGAATACGATCGTAATATGCCACTACCAAGTGATATTTCTAATGATGCGTATAAATTAAGAAATGGGTTAAATCAATTTGGACTTGGTGTGTCAACAGGTATTGATTTACCAAATGAAGAGACAGGTATTTCTCCACCACTAACTAATAACCCTGGGAACTATTTAGACTTAGCGATTGGACAGTATGATACGTACTCTACAGTACAGCTTTCACAATACATTTCTACAGTTGCGAACGGTGGTAATAGAATGCAGTCACACCTTGCTAAAGAAATCAGAGAGCATAATCCAAATGAACCAGGAAAAGTAATACGCTCGTTCAATGGTAATGTTTTAAATACTGTCATGATGACTGACGCTGAAAAAGAACAAATTTCTAAAGGGTTATATGATGTTTTTAATACACATCATCAATCGACGGATAGATACGGAACAGGATGGGATGCGTATCATGAATTAGAACCAAAAGCTGCTGGTAAAACAGGAACTGCAGAAGCGTATCGTGAAGGAGTTTCAGTTTTAAACCAAACGTATATCGGATATGCACCATATGACAATCCAGACATGGCGTTCTCCATTATATGGCCAACGACACCGATGACGATTCCATTCTTCCCAGCTCAATATATGGGAAGAGATGTTATTCAAAAATATTATGAGCTTGAATATGGTGCGCCTAAAAAAGATTACTACAAATATAATCTAGATGAATTTTACAGACGAATTAAAGCAGGCACATATGATAGTTAGACTACTGAAATTTTTCAGTAGTCTTTTTTTGATTTTACATATTCTTTACAATACGTTTATTTTAAATTTAAAAACGACCTGTACTATGTAATCATAATCAAAATCATTTGGAGGAATAAAATGAAAAAGCAAACTTTAAGCGTAGCAATGATGTTAGTTCTAGGAGGTACACTTGCAGCATGTAATAATGATGCTGAAAATGATGACAACAATGCATCAAATGAAACAAGCACTGAAACGAGCGAAGAAAAATCTTCAGTCACTGAGCAAGCGATTGTTGGTGACGGTTCAAGCACAGTGTTCCCTATCTTAGAAATCGTCAATGAAGACTACAATGCTGAATACGGAAGTGCAGCAGAAATCGGAGTATCTGGTACAGGTGCTGGATTTGATAGATTTATCGCAGGTGAAACTGATTTCCAAAACGCTTCACGTCCAATTAAAGATGAAGAAAAACAAGCGTTAGAAGACGCAGGTATTGAATATACTGAATTAGAAGTCGCGATCGACGGTTTAACTGTAGCAGTTAACAAAGACAACGATTTTGTAAAAGACTTAACATTTGAAGAGTTATACAAAATCTACTCTGGTCAAGCTGAAACATGGGCAGATGTTCGTAGTGACTTCCCAGATGAAAAAATTGTTGTATATGGTCCAGACCAATCTCACGGAACACATGACTTCTTTAAAGAAGAAGTAATGGATGATGAAGACATTCAAGGTGAGTTAATCCAAGATACAAACCAAGTAGTAAACGCAGTTACATCTGATAAAAATGCGATTGGTTTCTTCGGATATAACTTCTACTTAAACAACAAAGACAACTTACAAGCAGTATCGATCCAAGGTGAAGATAGCACTGAAGCTGTTGAACCAACAGAAGAAAACGTTAAGAGTTATAAATACCCACTTTCAAGAGCATTATTCGTTTATGTTGCGGATGAGAAAGTGAAAGAAAACGAATCATTAAGTCAATTCATTGAGTTTCTATTAGATAACGCATCAGTAGCAGCTGAAGATTCTGGTTACGTTGCATTAGATGAAGAGAAGCTTAATGAGCAAAAGGATAAGTTCAAAGAAATTATTGGGAACTAATTAAGTAGGGATTTATATGAAGGATTTAAGTATACAACAACAAATAGAACGAAAAAAACGTTCAAAAACTCTTGAGAAAGCAGTACCTATCGTACTGTTTTCTATTACTATTGTTTCAGTATTAACAACAATAGGAATTTTATATACATTAATTTCTGAAACATTCCACTTTTTAAGAGAAGTATCAATTGTGGAATTTTTAACAAGTAAAACATGGAATGCTTTTAGTAGCACGCCGACATTCGGTATATTCCCACTAGTTTTAGGAACGTTAAAAATAGTTGTTATTGCGACTTTGTTTGCTGTTCCAACAGGTGTATTTTCAGCAATTTATTTATCAGAATATGCACCAAAATCAGTGCGTAAAGTGTTAAAGCCAACATTAGAAGTGTTAGCTGGTATTCCAACAGTTGTATATGGGGCATTTGCGATTACAGTGGTCACACCGATGTTACAATCTATTTTTTCATCGATGGGCCACTTTAACGCTATTAGTCCTGGACTTGTCGTTGGAATAATGATATTACCGATGATTACAAGTTTAACTGATGATGCGATTACGAGTGTTCCAGATGCAGTTAGAGAAGGGTCTTATGGACTTGGTGCGACTCAATTAGAAACTGTATTTAAAGTTGTCTTACCGGCGGCTTTATCAGGGATTTTAGCGTCAATCGTACTTGCAACAAGTCGTGCAATTGGTGAGACGATGATCGTTTCTATTGCTGCAGGTTCAACACCTAATAGTAGTTTCAACTTATTTGAGTCACTTCAAACGATGACAGGGTTTATCGTACAAGTGACATCTGGTGATGCAACATTCGGTTCTCAAGTGTACTACAGCTTATACGCTGTTGGTATCACGCTATTTATATTTACTTTAATTATGAACGTATTAGCAATGTGGATTGCAAAAAGATTTAGGGAGGAATACTAATGGCTATGGATGAAGCAGTGTTAGTCAAAAGACAATCAAAGCGTCGAATGCTGAATTCTATTATGAGCAAAGTATTCTTCTTATCAACGATGATCGGTATTGTTGTGTTAATTATTCTTTTAGCATCGATTTTAAAACAAGGAGTCGGTGCGTTATCTATTGATTTCTTTACTAACTTTAGTTCAAGTCGACCTGAAAGAGCAGGGATTAAAGGTGCTTTAATTGGTACTTTATGGTTAATGGCATTAACAACACCTATAGCAGTTATTTTATCTGTAGGTACAGCTATTTATTTAGAAGAATATGCGCCGAAAAATAAACTTACTCACTTTATCGAAGTGAATATTTCAAACTTAGCTGGAGTACCATCTGTAGTATTTGGTTTACTTGGTTTAACAATATTTGTAAGACAATTTGGCTTAGGGAATTCAGTTCTCGCTGCGAGTTTAACGTTAGCGCTAATGATTATGCCGGTAATTATCGTATCGAGTAAAGAAGCATTACGTAGTGTGCCAAATTCTATTCGAGAAGGATCAATCGGACTTGGTGCATCTAAATGGCAAACGATTTATAGAATCGTATTACCTGCAGCAGTACCTGGTATTATAACGGGTATCATATTAGCGGTATCTCGTGCGATTGGTGAGACAGCACCACTTGTTGTAATTGGAATTCCAGTTGCATTATTAGCGACTCCAAAAAGTGTGTTTGATTCATTCCAAGCACTTCCAATGCAAATATATAACTGGGTAAAAATGCCACAAGAAGCATTTGTTAGTTTAACATCAGCTGGAATTATCGTATTACTCGCGATGTTATTACTTATGAACCTTGTCGCAGTACTCATAAGAAATAAATATTCAAAAAGATTTTAGGTGAAATAAGATGGAAGTAAAAGTAAAAGAAGACAATAAAGTAAAAGATATATTAACTCAAGATCAAACTTTAGATAAAACTTCTGGCAAAGAAGTTTTCGTGACAAATAATTTAAATCTCTGGTACGGAGACACGCATGCGTTAAAAGATGTAAACTTAGCGTTTAACGAAAAAGAAATTAGCGCGATTATTGGACCATCTGGTTGTGGTAAATCGACTTTCATTAAGACGTTAAACCGAATGGTCGAGCTCGTTCCTAACGTTAGAATTGAAGGCGATATTTTATATAGAGAACAAGATATTTTAAATAAAAAAATGTCTCTTGAATCGTTAAGAACAAAAGTTGGAATGGTGTTTCAAAAGCCGAACCCATTTCCAAAATCTATTTATGAAAATATCGTGTACGGTCCAAAGGTACATGGTATTAAAGATAAAAAGACGCTCGATGAAATCGTTGAGAGAAGTTTAAAACAAGCAGCGCTTTGGGATGAAGTAAAAGATCGTCTTAAAGATAATGCATATGGTCTATCAGGCGGACAGCAACAACGTTTATGTATTGCTAGAACACTCGCGATTGAACCAGATGTTATATTAATGGACGAACCGACAAGTGCACTAGATCCAATCTCTACAATTAAAATCGAAGATTTAATGCAAGAGTTAAAAGAAAAATATTCGATTATTATCGTGACACACAACATGCAACAAGCTGCCCGTGTTTCTGATAAAACGGCATTTTTCTATAATGGATCGGTAATCGAATATGACGATACTAAAGTAATCTTTGAAAACCCACGTGATCAACGTACAGAAGATTATGTAACAGGTAGGTTTGGATAATGAAGCCGAGACAAAATTTTATTAATAATTTAGATGAAGTCACTTCTTATGTTTTTAGATTATCAAACGAAGTAGAAAAAAGAATTGATAAACTCATTCACTGTATAGAACATAGAAACGTAGATGCGCTAAAAGATATTTCTAAAGAAGATATTGTTGTCAATGACTTAGAGCTTCTAATTAATGAAAAGATTATATCTTTAATTACATTAGAAGCACCAGTTGCGTCTGATTTAAGAATGTTAATCTCTTATATTAAAATCGCAGAGGATTTAGAGCGAGTGGCAGATAACGTTGTAAATATTGCAAACGTAAGCGCTGAGTATAATATCGGATCAGAAGAAATTATCAATAAATTTAAATCGATGTTACAGCTGTCAAAGCTCATGCTTTCAGATGCGACAGTTGCAATGGAAACAAAAGATCTAGCATTGATCAAAGAATTATTATCTAGAGACGAAGATATCGATATGCTTTATATCGATACGACGTCAGAAGCAATCGAAAAAATTGAAGATAAAGTCATTATGAGTCAAGTTGTATTAATCGCTAAATATATAGAACGTATTGGTGATCACGTCGAAAATATAAGTGAACATCTATACTATTACTT
>NZ_CAVG010000031.1 GCF_000438455.1 Nosocomiicoccus massiliensis | reverse complement strand
TATAAAACAAAAGAAATGGACTTTTATAGAGTGAATAGTGCTGATGAAATTTTCAAAGATGAAAAAGGGATTTTTATACCAACATCAAATGAATTAAATAACAACGTTGATTTACTAGTCGTCCCTGGAGTTATATTTAATAATAAAGGTTATCGCACGGGCTATGGTGGCGGCTTTTACGATAGATTTTTAAAGGATTATCAAGGAAAGACTGTATCGATTTTATTTGATGAACAGTTCGGTGAAGTGATCGTTGAATCACACGACATGCCTGTCGATTATTTAATCACACCGACAAAAAATATTAACGCAAGAGAGAATAGATTATGATTAATAAATGGCAAGCAGCTTATGAAATTGTACGTTATACAAAATATGTATTTTCACGCTATGACGAAGTTGCAGACACAATTTGGTTAAAAAATAGAAAAAGCCGTTCATTAATGATTTTAGTTGATGGTCAGTTTGAGGATGATGAAATTGAAACTACAACTAAAATATTATATGACAATAAAGCGAATATCGATGCAGCTGTCGACTTTAATGTGAATAAAATATATGTCCACTATATCGATTGTGAACCATTTAAACGTCAATTTAAGTCTAAAACTCTAAAAGTTATTCACACAGGTACAGAGAGTATTGCGAATGTCATATTAAACCCATTCTATAAAATAGATACGAAATATAAAAAGTCTAAACCGTTAGATTGGTATAAGAAGCGTGTTTTATCAAGTAACCCGCTTGAAACGTATCTAATTAAATTTACACCGATGACGTTGATACTTATAATGATCAACACACTCATCTTTTTAACGAATTTATTTTATATTCATATACGTGATTCGGTCCACATCACGAACAACTTAGGCTTAACACATCACGGAGTCAATCAAGATACGGAGTTTTATCGACTCATTTCGAGTGCGTTTTTACATGCAGATGTCGAGCACTTTTTATTTAATATATTTGCGATATACGTCCTAGGTAAATTTGTGGAATCGATATATGGCTCTACGAAAATGCTTATAACTTATGTTTTAACGGCAATCGTAGCAAATATAGTTTCTCTTGTATTTATCACAAATGCACTTTCTCTAGGTGCAAGCGGGGCAACTTACGGAATGATGGGGCTGCTCGTTATACATCTACTTGTTTATAAAAAAGTTCAAAAGAAACTCATATTTCAAGTACTCGCTGCCTTTGTAGTCATTGGTGTTTTAACGAGCTTCTTTAGTAACGTTAATCACTATGCCCATGCAGGCGGTTTTATATATGGTCTTTTATTAGGAGTCGTTTTTAACTTTAAAAAAGTAGATTTTAAAATTGCCATAGGGGCATTTGTTTTAATGATTGTTTTACCGGTGTCTATGTGGATGATTCAACGAGATCATGTATCATATCAACCGTATGATGAGGAAGCACTTCGTTATTTTTATGAAAAAGATTACGCTCATGCTCTCGAAAAAGTGAACGAAACGTTTAAATATGGAAACGAGACGAGTATGAGTTATTATATACTCGGTAAACTTTATGAAGCTGCGGGCGATGAAGCAACTGCTGAGGAAAACTTTAATGCGGCTTTTGAGCTTGATCCTAAAAATGAGTATGTATTAAAACGTAAATTATTAGAATTACGTAAAAACCAAGACTTTGAAGCGATGGCAAAACTTAGTGAAGGTGTTAATGTAAATAAAGTAAAAGATGAAGAACTCTCAGTCATACTTGAAGAATTAAGTTTTAGAGGATATTAAAAAGCTCGCGAATATTCGCGAGCTTTTGTTTTAAAGGTCTGGATAACCAAATGTAAAGATTGTTGCGAGTGAGAAGAATCCGAATGTTGCGATTCCTGCGATACTAAAAATAATACCTAGAATGTTTTTAGATCTTACCGCGTTTATTAATGCGTATACACTTAAAACTGCAATAAGTAACATTAATAGTGACATCGTGTTTACACCAATGTGAATCGATGTACCACCAATTTTAAACAGTTCACCTGTATTAATAAAAGGCATTTTTAATCCCCCAATACTTTTAACATTACGTTAACTCTATTGTATAATTGATACATGTAAATGTCTAGACTATTTTGAGGTGACACTATGGAAATCATTACATTACCACTTGGAGCGTTATATACAAATTGCTATATTGTTTATAATGATAAGAAAGATTGTTTGATTTTTGACCCAGCAGCTAATAGTGATGAAATTATTCGTACAGTTGAAGAAAGCGACCTAACCGTCAAAGGAATTTTACTTACTCATTCTCATTATGATCATATCGGTGCGTTAGAGGAAGTATCAAAACACTTTAATTTGCCTGTATATATGAATGAAGAAGAAGCGGAGTGGTTAGTTGATCCGACAAAAAACGGATCGATTCGTTTTATCGAAGAAATTACTGCCGACGTTGAGAGAATATATATTGGTGAAGGGGAGCTTTCAATCGGAGAATTTGACTTAAAAATACTTCATACACCAGGTCATTCTCCAGGAAGTTTAAGTTATATATTTGAAGACGATATGTTTATTATTTCTGGGGATGTGCTCTTTAACAAAGGTGTTGGTCGTACAGATTTATATGGTGGTAACACAGAAGCGGTCATGCATTCAATTAAAGAGAAGTTATTTAATTTAAATTTAGAGTTTGACGTCTATCCCGGTCACGGTATGCCAACAACATTGCTCGAAGAAAAATACGAAAATCCTAACATAATATGGTAAATAAAAAGAGAGTTCAGACAAATGTCTGAACTCTCTTTTATTTTTTACTGGTTACCAAATGCTGGTTCCATAAGGAAAGTTGAATAGTAAGTAAATCCAACAAAGAATAGCATGAGGTAAGCTGCGAATACATACATATACATTCTTTCAGTCAGTTTCATATATCCAAGTAATATAAAGAAACCAGTTTGACCGATGAAGAAAAACGCCATTTCTGTCATATCACCGACATAGAATAAAATCGCAAAGATTGCTGTCCAAAAACCGAGCGTTTTAAATACTTTATCCATCGTAATCCTCCCACCAAACCATAATCTATTAACTTAATTATAATCAACTCTAATCGATAAGTAAATACCAAATCCGGAATTGTAAATTCTTAAAACTTTTAAAATAAAAAAGATAAAACCGATTTTTTGAGCATA
>NZ_CAVG010000030.1 GCF_000438455.1 Nosocomiicoccus massiliensis | reverse complement strand
GCGGCTGCAAATATATGCATTAAAATCAAGTGAAGGTTTTACATATATTGAGATGTTACTGAGTCTATTTGTTCTATCTATGATCTTATTTATAACTATTCCAACGATACGACTATTTGGTTCGATTGAATTAAATGAGCAAAGTTTTGATATCGACGTTTTTATAGAAGACGTTTTTGAAGTAGAAACAAATAAGAAGAATATTGTAATTACAAAAAACAGCCTTACTTTTGATAATGAACACGGAACGATTACGTATCGACTATCTAATAATCGTATTGTCAAATCGATAGACAAAAAAGGCTTTATTCCTCTGATGACGAACGTCCTTGAATTCAACGTTACAGAAGATAAACATCAAGTGTATATTATGATTGAAGAAGGCGATGAAACATATGAAATGTATATTAAAAAATGATGGATTTATAAGTGTCACATCGTTAATCATATTAGGTTTTATAACAAATGTTTTCTACACATATTATATGCGCTTATATATGATCATTGAGATTAAAATGAATCTTATTTATTATTATGAAAGTAAGGTTAAATTGTTTTTAGGAGCATAGTTATGATTTTAATTGGATTTATGGGTGTTGGTAAAACAACTGCTGGTCAAAAGTTAAGTGAGATAACACAAAAGGAATTTATAGACTTAGACGGATATATAGAAAACAAGCATCAAAAAATATCTGACATATTTAAAAGTTACGGTGAAAATGTATTTCGGGAATACGAATATGACGCACTGAAAGAATGTTTAGATGTAGACATACTATCTACAGGTGGTGGAATTGTAGAATATGAACCGTCTCTAAATCTTCTAAAAGAATCGACTCAATTAGTGATCCATATCGATGCACCCTTCGATGATATATATAAACGTATTAAAAATGATAGCAGTAGACCAAATGCTTTAAGATCATATGAAGAGTTAAAAGATTTATATGAAAAACGTAGTCCTCTATATAAGAGCATTGCTGATATTACGTTAATGAACGAAACGACGGTAGATGAATTAATTCACAAACTTTTAAACGTTTAAATAATAGATGTAATAGCATTTAAGTTGCAATTTGTGAATATAGTATATATAATGAATTCGGATACAAAATCATTGAAAATTGATGTTTTCGGTTGAACGATGTCGGAGAGAACGTATAATTACGTCGCCGAAGGAGCAAGCCTTTTTAGGTGAATCTCTCAGGCAAAAGGACGATATCGTGACGAATCCTGAAGATATTTCAACAGGGCACTTTTTAATTAAAGTGTCCTGTTTTTTTAATAAAAAGGGGGATATTATGAGTGAATTAAAGAAAACACCACTTAACGATTATTATCGAGAAGTTGGTGCGAAGCTTGTAGATTTTGGCGGCTGGGAAATGCCTGTTCAATTTACGAGTATTATCGATGAACATAACGCTGTACGTGAAGACGTAGGTATTTTTGATGTCTCTCATATGGGAGAGTTCAAAGTTACAGGTAGTGAAGCAGTTGACTTTTTAAACTACGCATTAACAAATGATGTATCTAAATTAAAAGTTAATCGTGCGCAGTATACGACAATTTGTAACGAAGACGGTGGAGTAATCGATGATTTATTAATTTATCGTCTAGATGACAATACGTTCTTCTTAGTTCCGAATGCTGGAAACAAAGACACAGATTATGAATGGTTAACTAAGATTGATGGCTATGACGTAGAAATATCAGATGAGTCAGATGATTACGCAGTAATCGCCATTCAAGGTCCAAATTCAAGAGCGATGGTACAAAAACACGTTGACGAAGATCTTTCAGAGATGAAAATGTTCGACGCAAAACAAAATGTATCACTTGCTGGGCATGACGTACTGTTATCTCAAAGTGGTTATACAGGAGAAGATGGTTTTGAAATTTATATGAAGCCAGATTCATTAGAAGAATTATGGAAACTATTTAAAGATGATGGTGCAACTGAATGTGGTCTTGGTGCGAGAGATACGTTAAGACTTGAAGCGGGATTACCACTTCACGGTCAAGATTTATCTCCAGAAATTACTCCAATAGAAGCAAGAATCGGATTTGCTGTAAATGCAAACAAAGATAAATTTATTGGTAGTGATATCTTAAAAGATCAAAAAGCAAATGGTGCACCACGTCGTTTATCAGCATTTGAAATGACTGGTAAAGGTATTCCAAGAACTGATTACGAAGTATTTGATACTGAAGGTAACAAAGTGGGATACGTTACAAGTGGTACAAAATCACCATCATCTGGTAAAGCAATTGGATTTGCTTTAGTAGATACTGACTTCTATGAAGACGATAAGGAATTTATCGTTAAAGTGCGTAAACGTGAAATTCCAGCTCAGTTTGTTAAAAATTTTAAATAAAATATTAAACTTTTAAGGAGTGTAAATATGAGTCATCGTTATTTACCAGTAACAGAGAAAGACAAGCAAGAGATGCTAGATGTCGTTGGCATTAAAGATGTTAACGAATTATTTTCAGATATCCCTGAAGAAGTAAGATTTAAAGGCGATTTAAATATTGAGCCTGCTAAAGATGAGCATTCACTATTAAGAGAAATGACGCAAATCGCTAACAAAAACATTACGTCAGTCACTCATACATCATTTTTAGGTGCAGGTGTATATGATCACTATATTCCTTCGGTTGTAGATTCTATTATTTCTAGATCCGAATTCTATACTGCATACACACCATATCAACCTGAAGTTTCTCAAGGTGAATTACAAGCAATCTTTGAATTCCAAACGATTATTTCAGAACTAACAGGTTTACCAATAGCAAACTCATCAATGTATGATGGAGCAACAGCATTTGCTGAAGGTGCAACGATGGCTGCTGGTGCAACGAGAAAGAAGAAAGTTGTTGTATCTGGTGCAGTTCATCCTCAAACACTAGAAGTCATAAAGACTTATACACACGCTCAAAACGTAGAAGTAGTTGTTGCTGATCTAGATGGCACTAAAACAGATTTAAAACATCTTGAAGAATTAGCAGATGAAGACACAGCAGCAGTAATGGTACAATATCCAAACTTCTTTGGTTCAATTGAAGATTTAGAAGCAATCGAAAAGATTGCACATAAGCATAAAGGGTTATTCATTGTAAATTCTAACCCACTTGCACTTTCATTACTTACACCTCCAGGTGAATTCGGTGCAGATATCGTGACTGGTGATACACAAGTATTCGGTATCCCGTCACAATTCGGTGGACCACACTGTGGATACTTTGCAGCGACTAAAAAATTAATGAGAAGAATGCCAGGACGCCTTGTCGGACAAACTAAAGATGATGAAGGTAACCGTGGTTTCGTATTAACATTACAAGCACGTGAACAACATATTCGTCGTGAAAAAGCGACTTCAAACATCTGTTCAAACCAAGCGTTAAACGCTCTAGCATCATCAATTGCAATGAGTGCTTTAGGTAAGTATGGTGCGGTAGAGATGGCAGAAAATAACATCCAAAACGCACATTATGCAAAAGAAGCGTTTAAATCAGCTGGATTTGAAGTGTTTGGTGATATGAACTTTAACGAGTTTGTCGTTAAGTTAAAGAAAGATGTCACTGAAATTAATGATGAGTTATATGAAGACGGATTTATCGGTGGTTATGATTTAGGATTAGACTTTGAAGCGTTCAAAAATCATATGCTAATCGCTGTTACAGAACTACGTACAAAAGATGAAATTGACGCGTTTGTTGAAAGGTTAGGTGCTTATAATGGCTAAAAAAGGTTCAAGCCCATTAATTTTTGAAAGAAGTATTGAAGATCGTTATGCATATTCGTTACCTAAACTTGAAATCGAGAAAAAAGAACTTTCTAGTTTATTAGATGATAAATTTATTCGTAAAGAAAAAGCTGAGCTACCAGAAATTAGTGAACTTGATTTAATTCGTCACTACACTGAACTCTCAAACAAAAACTGGGGAATCGACTCAGGATTCTATCCTTTAGGTTCTTGTACTATGAAATACAACCCTAAAATTAACGAACAAGTTGCTCGTCTTGCTGGATTCGCTTATTCACATCCATTACAAAACGAAAAAGCAATCCAAGGATCATTAGAAGTAACTTATCGTTTACAAGAATCATTAAAAGAAATTACTGGGATGGATGAAATCTCATTACAATCAGCAGCAGGAGCTCAAGGTGAGTGGACAGCATTAATTATGATTAAAGCATTCCACGAAGCAAACGGAGACTTCCAAAGAACAGAAGTAATCGTTCCAGACTCAGCGCACGGGACAAACCCAGCTTCAGCAACAGTTGCTGGATTCGATTCAGTTACAGTTAAATCAAACGAAGATGGAACTGTAGATATCGAAGACTTAAAACGTGTTGTAAGTGATAAAACTGCAGCAATCATGTTAACTAACCCGAATACTCTTGGTTTATTCGAAAAAGATATTTTAGAAATTAGAGATATCGTACACGGTGCGGGTGGTAAGTTATACTATGACGGTGCGAACTTAAACGCGATTATGGCTAAAGTTCGTCCTGGAGACATGGGCTTTGACGCAGTACACTTAAACTTACACAAAACATTCACTGGTCCACACGGTGGTGGTGGTCCTGGTTCAGGTCCTATCGGAGTTAAAGCGGACTTAGCGAAATTCTTACCAAAACCTCACGTTAAAAAAGAGGGAGACACGTATAAACTCGATAATGATATTCCACAAAGTGTTGGACGCGTAAAACCTTACTTTGGTAACTTTGCGATTTACTTACGTGCATACACGTACATTAAAACGATGGGTCCTGAGGGGCTTAAAAAAGTTTCTGAAGATGCAGTGTTAAATGCGAACTACATGATGAGACGTCTTGAAGGCACTTATCATTTACCATACACACAACATTGTAAACACGAATTTGTTTTAAGTGGTGTGAATCAGAAAAAAGAAGGTGCACGTACTCTAGATATCGCAAAACGTTTATTAGATTACGGTTATCACCCACCAACAATCTACTTCCCACTTAACGTTGAGGAAGGTTTAATGATCGAGCCTACTGAAACAGAGTCAAAAGAAACTCTAGATGGATTTATCGATGCATTACTTAATATCGATAAAGAAATTAAAGAAGACTTAGACTTAGTATTAGAAGCTCCACATACAACAGTAATCGGAAGACTTGATGAAACACTTGCAGCACGTCATCCAGTATTACGTTATGAAAAAGAAGATATTATCGAAGATAAAAAGTAATCAAAAAAGCGATTCGAAATTTTTCGAATCGCTTTTTCTTTATTTAGAATTAATTTTACCTGTCCATTTAGCGATACCACTTTTCAATACGTAAATATCTTTATGACCCTGCTTCTTTAAAATTCTTGCAGCTCTTAGCGCTGTACGACCGTTTTGGTCGTATAAGTGTACGGGCTGATCTGTACGTAATGATTTCGCTCTCGTATTAAATGTGCTTAGAGGGATGTTACGTGCACCTAATATATGTCCGTGCTTATAAGAATCTTTTTCTCGTAAGTCGACGAGTTGCACTTTACGTAAGTTTCGACTAAATTCTTCTTCACCTACGATATTAACGCCTCTAACACTTAGCACAGCATTAATTATAAATAAAACTATTAAAACAGCTAAAACAATTAATAAAATTATTGTCGTAGTACTCACACAATCGCTCCTTTTTCGATACAATATATATTATAGTGTGTTTGTCACATTTTTAAAAGTGTAATCTGGGGGAGAGAGATTTGACAGCAGAATGGAGTTACATCAAAAGTGGTAAACAAGATGCGTTTTATAACATGGCGCTAGACGAATTACTCATGAAGAAAGTTGAAAAGGGTGAAATTAACCCAGTATTACGTTTGTATGAGTGGGAAACCCCAACTCTATCAATCGGTTATTTTCAAAAGATACATAGAGAAATCGATGTTGAAAAAGTAAAAGAGTATGGCTACCAGCTCGTAAGGCGTAAAACGGGTGGTCGTGGTGTATTACACGATAAAGAACTAACATACAGTCTCGTGTTACCTGAAAATTACGAAGGCATGCCACATACTGTAACAGAAAGTTATAAAGTGCTATCAAAAGGATTACTTGAAGGGTTTAAAAATTTAGGTTTAGACGCTTATTTTAGTATTCCAGAAAAAACTAAATCTGATATACGATCGAGTGTATGTTTTGATACACCGAGTTGGTATGAACTCGTCGTTGAAGGAAGAAAAATAGCAGGAAGTGCACAGACAAGAAACGATGGTGTCATTATGCAACACGGTTCAATACTTCTAGATGTTGATATTGATCATCTATTTGATATGTTTAAATTTACAAATGAACGTTTTAAACAAAAAATGAAAAGTGATTTTAAATCAAAGGCTGTTCCGATTAATGATCTAACAGACAAAAATATAACAGTCGATGAATTATACATTGCTTTTAAAGACGGATTTGAAAAAGGACTATCAATGACAACGACGGAATACACGTTAACAGAAGACGATTTAAATCAACTTGACGAAATTATAGAGAAATACAGATCTGAAGAATGGAATTATAAACGATA
>NZ_CAVG010000029.1 GCF_000438455.1 Nosocomiicoccus massiliensis | reverse complement strand
ACGGTAAACTACGGTTAAGGAGTGATTATGAATGAGCATTATCGAAAAAACAAAAGAATTACTAAAGAAATATGAAGTAGATGCGCTAATCGTATCGAGTACTTACAACAGAAGATACGTCTCAGGGTTCACAGGATCAAGTGGCGTAGTAGTAGTAACTGATGAAGGCCAGTACTTAGTATCTGATTTTAGATATAACGTACAAGGACGTGAAGAAGCACCTGATTTTGAATTCGTGTTGCAAAAAGGGAATTTAACGTCGTTTGTCATCGAATTTTTAAAAGAAAAAGGCGTTAAAAGAATCGCGTTTGAAGCAGCCTATACGAATTATAATGAGTACAATACATTAAATGAGCATTTTGAACTCGTACCGATTAACAACGAGTTTGAAACTTTCCGTATGGTTAAATCAGATGAAGAAATTGAAAAAATTAAAGTCGCTTGTAAAATCGTCGACGAAGCATATGAACGTATTTTAAAATTTGTAAAAGTCGGTATGACAGAGTTAGAAGTTAAAGCTGAGTTAGAGTATATCATGGCGCAACTCGGTTCAGAAGGTCCGAGCTTCGATACGATAGTAGCGAGTGGTCATAGAGGGGCATTACCTCACGCAACACCTTCAGAAAAAGTCATTGAAGATGGAGATCTTGTGACGTTAGACTTCGGTGCAACTTATAAAGGGTATGTTTCAGATATTACACGTACGTTTGGTGTCGGTAATGTTTCAGACGAACTCAAAAAAGTGTATAATATTGTATTAGAAAGTCAGTTAAAATCTTTAGAAACAATTAAAGCTGGATTTACTGGTAGCGAGGCAGATAAGGTAGCTAGAGATATTATTGATCAAAATGGATATGGTGAAAACTTTGGTCACTCACTCGGCCACGGAATTGGTCTAGAAGTACATGAAGGTCCAGGACTCGCAAAAACTGTCGATACAGTATTAGAAGAAAATATGATTATTACGATCGAGCCAGGTATTTATGTTGAAGGACTTGGTGGCGTTAGAATTGAAGATGACGCGCTCGTAACTAAAGATGGACTTCAAAAACTGACACATAGTAGTAAAGAGTTATTCATAATCAACTAGGAGGATAATTTAATGATTTCAGTAAACGATTTTAAAACAGGACTTACAATTGAATTCGATAACGGTATTTGGAGAGTTATTGATTTCCAACACGTAAAACCAGGAAAAGGTGCGGCGTTCGTACGTTCTAAATTAAGAAACTTACGTACAGGTGCAATCCAAGAAAAAACGTTTAGAGCAGGTGAAAAAGTCGGCACAGCACATATCGATAACAATAAGATGCAATTCTTATATAACGATGGTGACGGCTATGTGTTCATGGACAACAACACGTTTGAACAAGTAACGATTCCAAAAGAACAATTAGAACATGAAATTAATTTCTTAAAAGAAAATATGAACGTGTCTATTATGACGTATGAAGGTGAAACTTTAGGTGTTGAACTACCAAAAACTGTTGAGCTTGAAGTAGTAGAAACAGAACCAAGCATTAAAGGGGATACTGTTTCTGGTGCGACTAAAGAAGCGAAACTCGAAACAGGATTATCGATTCAAGTACCACTATTTGTCAATAATGGGGACGTACTCGTAGTAAATACTGAAGAAAGTTCATACGTTTCAAGAGCATAATCTTTTTAAAAGCAGATATTTTATCTGCTTTTTTTAATTACCATTTGAATTGGTCGTACCACTAAAGTAAAATACTATTATAAACAGTTTAGGAGATTTGATTATGAAATTAGAATATATAGACCAGCTCATTGAAAAAATGGAAACAGCTAATTTAGTTGAACTCACATATAAAGACAAAGAAGTGGATATTAAACTTAAGCGTGAATCAAAAGTGCGAGAGTATCAAGCGCAACCTGTACAACCAGTACAATCTGTTGAAGCACCTGCTCCACAAGCACCAGTAGCAAGTGTTCCAGAAACTAGCGGTCCTGCTACTGATACTTCAAACACTCATACGATTAAAGCGCCGATGGTCGGAACATTTTATAAAAGCCCGTCACCTGAAGCAGATCCTTATGTTCAAGTCGGCGATAAGATCGAAAACGATACGATCGTATGTATTTTAGAAGCGATGAAACTATTCAACGAAATTGAAGCAGAAGTTTCCGGTGAAATTGTAGAGATTTTAGTTGAAGATGGAGAAATGGTTGAATATAACCAGCCATTATTCAAAGTTAAATGATTAAAAAAGTATTAATCGCAAACCGAGGAGAAATTGCAGTACGTATCATTCGTGCGTGTCATGAACTCGGTATTGAAACAGTGAGCGTATACTCAGAAGCGGATAAAGATAGCTTACACCGGAAACTCGCAACTGAGTCGTATTGTATCGGACCTAAATTATCTAAAGACAGTTACTTAGATATGATTAGTATCATAACAATCGCTCAAAATACAAACTGTGATGCAATCCATCCAGGGTATGGTTTTTTAGCTGAAAACGTCGATTTCGCAGAGATGTGTGATGCGAGTAATTTAATCTTTATCGGTCCACATTATAAAACAATCGCTTTAATGGGTGTTAAGGACGTTGCAAAGGATACGATGCAAAAAGCAAACGTTCCGACAGTCCCAGGATCTGATGGTGTTGTAAAATCACTAGACGATGCAAAGAAAATTTCAGAAGAAATCGGATATCCTGTCATTATTAAAGCAAGCTATGGTGGTGGCGGTAAAGGTATTCGAGTTGCTCGTAACGAGCAAGAGTTAATTCAAAACTACAAGTTAACTGAACAAGAAGCCGAAAGTGCGTTTGGTAACAAAGATTTATATATCGAAAAATATATTAGCAATTTTAGACATATTGAAATCCAAGTACTCGGTGATTATCACGGCAATGTCGTTCATCTTGGAGAAAGAGATTGTACTGTTCAACGCCGAATGCAAAAGTTAGTTGAGGAGGCTAAAAGTCCAATTATTTCTGAAGAAGTTCGAGAAGAAATGGGGCAAGCTGCAGTACGTGCAGCGAAATTCATCGACTATGTAAACGCAGGTACAATTGAATTTATATATGACCTTGACGAAGAAACGTATTACTTTATGGAAATGAATACGAGAATTCAAGTCGAACATCCTGTTACAGAAATGATTACAGGGATCGACTTAGTTAAGATGCAAATCAAAATTGCAATGAGAGAAGAAATACCATTCACTCAAGAAGACATTGAATTTAATGGACATGCGTTTGAATTCAGAATTAACGCAGAAAACCCTTATAAAAACTTTATGCCTTCTGCTGGTAAAATTACGAAGTTTAAAGAACCAGGTGGATTCGGTGTACGTTTAGAAACTGCATGTTATCAAGGGTATACAATTCCACCATATTACGATTCGATGATTGCAAAACTTATCGTATATGGAAAAGACAGAGATGACGCATTACAAATTGCACGTCGTGCGTTAGATGAATTCATCGTTGAAGGTATAAATACGACGATTCCATTTCATCAAAAAATTATTAATAATGAAGCGTTTAAAAATAACGATTATAATACGAATATGCTAGAAAACCATGATATAATGAGTGAATGAGGTGATTATAGTGGAAGTATTAGGGCACGATGAATCCATTGGTAAAATTAAAATTTCAACAGAAGTACTTGAAGTTATTTCAAGTATCGCTGTTTTAGAAACAAAGGGTGTTTCATCTTTACAAAATAACTTAGCGAGTGGAACAATTGAAAAAATTGGTAAAAAATATCGCGGCAAAGGTATCCGTGTGGATGAGTCAAAGGGATATTTAAAAATTTCTGCGTACGTCAATCTATCGGACGGTAGAAATGTGCATAAGATTGCAGAAAATATCCAAGAAAATATTAAGCAATCTATCTCAACGATGCTCGATATTAATGTAATTGATGAAATTAATGTTCACATCGTAAATATTGCGAAGTAATAGGTGTTTTTATGAATAGACATGAACAAAGAATTAAAGCATTTCAAATACTGTTTCAAATCGATAATGACGCTGTGTCATTAGGAGATGTGAAATTTAAAGAAATGTATAGTAAATATGATTATATTAAGCAATTAGTTGACTATTATATTGAACATCAAAATGATATTGATGATAAAATTAGTAGTTTACTAAAAAACTATACGTTAGATCGTATTAGTAAAGTCGACAGAAATGTCTTACGTGTATCTGTAACA
>NZ_CAVG010000028.1 GCF_000438455.1 Nosocomiicoccus massiliensis | reverse complement strand
TTTTATAATCTTTTTAAATGATATAATTAGAAAAAGATAGGTGGGTGCTATATGAAACTTGAAGAAATAGAAAATCCATCATTTTTAAAAGATAAAAGTGATGAAGAGCTTGATCAATTAGCACAACAAATTCGAGACTTTTTAATAGAATCATGTGCAGTAACAGGTGGGCATATCGGTGCTAACTTAGGTGTCGTCGAGCTCACTTTATCATTACATCGTTTTTATAATTCACCAGAAGATAAACTTTTATTTGACGTTGGTCATCAAGCGTATATCCATAAAATATTAACAGGAAGAACGAAAGATTTTAAAACGCTACGTCAATATAAAGGTCTTTCTGGGTTCCCTAAAATGTCGGAATCAGAGCATGATGTATGGGAAGCAGGCCATTCATCTACTTCGCTTTCGGCTGCATTAGGCATGGCGAAAGCACGAGATATCAGAAATGAGAAATATGATGTCGTTCCGATTATCGGTGATGGTGCATTAACAGGTGGAATGGCGCTAGAGGCGTTAAACCATATTGGATCTGAAAAAACGAAAATGACGATTATTTTAAATGATAATGAAATGAGTATCGCACCAAACGTCGGTGCAATACACAATATGTTTGGGCGTATTCGAACAAATTCAAGCTATAACAAGTTTAAGTATGATGCTGAAGAATTACTCGAAAGAATTCCGTCATTTGGACCGTCTTTAAGAGATTTAGCTGATAAAGTTAAAGACAGTTTAAAATATTTAGTCGTAGACGGTGTATTTTTTGAAGAGCTCGGCATTAAATATATTGGTCCAGTAGATGGACACAATTTTAAAGACATTACTAAAGCTTTAGAATCAACAAAAAATTATGACGGACCAGCAATTATTCACGTCATCACAAAAAAAGGCAAAGGGTATTACCATGCTGAAAATGATGAGGTAGGTACTTGGCATGGACTCGGACCTTATAAAATTGAAACTGGTGAAACAATCGGTGGCAGTGGTACACAGTCGTGGAGTGAATTCGTGTCGAACTCAGTATTTGATCATGCATTGAAAGATGAACGTATCGTCGCGTTAACACCAGCAATGCCGGTAGGTTCAAAATTAACAAAGTTCCAAAACGAGCTACCAGAAAGATTTTTTGATGTTGGAATCGCAGAACAACATGCTGTAACGATGTCTGCTGGACTCGCTGCTTCAGGCATGAAACCATATCTTGCTATTTATTCGACATTTTTACAACGCGGATATGACCAAGTGTTACATGACGTAGATCGTCCAAACTTAAATGTATTTTTTGGAATTGATCGTAGTGGGTTGGTTGGTGCTGATGGTGAAACACATCACGGCATATTTGATGTGAGTTTCTTACTACCACTTCCTAACATGACGATTATGATGCCTCGAGACGAAGTTGAAGCGAAGTTAATGATTGACTACGCAGTCGAATACGATGGTCCAATTGCATTACGTTATCCTAGAGGAAATGTTAAAGGTATTGAAGTCACTGAACGTCAGCCAATTGAAAAAGGCAAATGGGAAGTCGTCCATAAAGAAGATAAGAAGGACGTTGTAATCATCAGTTACGGTCCAACGTTAGATATTGCTGAAGAGGCAAAAGACATGCTATTTGAAACAAATATTAATGTTGAAATCGTAAATGCGCGCTTTATAAAACCGGTAGATGAAGAAATGTTACATGAATATGGTAAGGAAAATGTACCGATGTTAATTGTCGAAGAAGTCATCGAAGCCGGTGGTCTTGGCCAATTTATTCAAGGGTTTATGTCGCAACATGACTTTACAAATGATGTTAAAACAATCGCTATACCTGACTTATATATTGAACAAGGTGATGTTGATCAGTTACTTATAGAAGCAGGAATTACGTCAGAAAATATTGTAAATACAATACAGAAAATGGTAAAACATAATGGCTAAGATTCGTGCAGATCAATATATATTTGAACATTTTAGTCTTGGCACAATTGAAGACGTCAGACGTCTAATTATGGCAGGGAAAGTATTAAATAATAATGAACCAGTGTATAAACCATCTGATATCATCGATACGAAGAAGGTTGATATTCGCTTTAAAAAAGTGAAAACTTACGTTTCAAGAGGCGGTATCAAATTAAAAGCAGCGATTAATGAATTTAATCTAAACTTAGAAAATTGTATCGTTCTTGATATTGGAAGTTCAACAGGTGGTTTTACAGATTGTAGTTTACAACATGGTGCACAATCTGTTTACGCAGTAGATGTCGGTACGAACCAACTCGACTATAAACTTAGAACAGATTCACGTGTCACAGTGATGGAGCAAACGAATTTTAAGCATACGACAATCGAGGATTTTAAAAATTTACCAAACGTCATGACGATTGATGTAAGTTTTACTTCTATCGTCCCGATTATTAGACACATCACTGAGCTTTTCAAGCACGAATATACAGTCATTGCATTAATTAAACCACAATTTGAAAGTTATTTAGAAGAAAAAGAGAATACACTCATTATTCAAAGCGACGTGACAAAAAGAAACGTAATAGAACGTGTTGTTGAAGTATGTACTTCTCTTGGATTATCAACGTATGATATTATTCGTTCACCAATTACTGGTACTAAAGGCAACGAAGAGTTTCTACTTCATATAAAAAATGATGGT
>NZ_CAVG010000027.1 GCF_000438455.1 Nosocomiicoccus massiliensis | reverse complement strand
AAGCGATACAAAAACGTAATCGCAGAACTCGAATATAAAGATCGTAATCGATTAGAACAACTAGAACTATTAGAACACCAGTATAATGAACTTCAATTAATGAATTTCACTACAGAAACTGAGGAAGACGATTTAGAAAAAGAACTCGAATACTTAATGAATTTTGAAAACGTCAATGAAAAGTTCGAACAAATTAAATCGATTTTAGACGGTGAAATTAGTGTTCAGACTCTTTTATATGATGTCGTGCATCAGCTTGAAGGAATTACACCATTTGATGATAAGTATTCTATATATACTGAAAAACTCGAAGAGAGTTATCATTTATTAACTGAGTTAAATAGTGAAGTTACGAATGATTTGAGTACGTTAGAATACGATGGAGCACGTTTAAACGAAATCCAAGACCGTTTAAATAGTATTAATCAGTTAAAACGTAAATTTAATGAGACATTTGAAGGTTTATTACGTTTAGAGCGTAAATTAGAGACGGATATTAATGATTTAAAAAACTTTAGTCAATCATATGAAGAATTAATCAATGAAAAAGAAAAAGTATTTAAACAATTAAATGTATATGCTAAAAAGTTACATGACATTCGTCTTGACCGTAAAGACTTTTTAGAAAATGCGATTGTGAAAGAACTAGAAGACCTCGATATGAAAGATGTTCAGTTTAAAATTGAAGTAAAAGAAACTCAATTTAACTCACTCGGATTTTCAAACGTTGAATTTTTTATAACGACAAATAAAGGTGAACCGTTAAAACCATTAAACAAAGTGGCTTCAGGGGGAGAAGTTTCACGTATTAATTTAGGGCTAAGATCGATTTTTTCAATGTTTGAAAATCAAGCACTCGTAATTTTAGATGAAATCGATTCAGGAGTCAGTGGTAAAGTAGCGACTAAAATGGCAGAAAAAATGAAGCTACTCGCTAAGACGAGACAAGTATTTGCGATATCTCATTTACCTCAAGCCGCAGCGGTGGCAGACCATCATTTACACGTGTATAAAATAGTCGTTAATGATCGTACTGTTTCGAAAGCTGAATATTTAGATGAAAATGAACATGTTGAAGAGATTGCACGCATGTTAAGTGGGTCAACGATTAATGACGCAGCGATAAAAAACGCAAAAGAGTTAATAAAGACGAGTAAACAGTAATTTGTTTACTCGTCTTTTGCTTTAAATCGCTCTTGAACTCGTTTATTTTTTCGTTCTCTATGAAGGACGTATCCCGCAACGAACCAAACTCCGAACACTAAGAGTACTAACCCTACAATAAATTGAAGGACAAGAGAACTAAATGGATCAATTGTGATACCGAATATACTGTCGCGAATTAATTTTACGCCATATCCTGCAATAAAGACAGGAATCACTAATATTAATAGTGCAATTATTTTTTTCATGTAATCAAACACCTTACTCAACATAATTAAATAGTCTGTTAATGAAATCATCGTTTGTTAATGTATAATAGGAGATAATACATTTGTTTCATCGTATTTATTCTAGTCTATATAGAAAATGCGAGCAAGTGGTATATTTTTTTACAACTTTCACTGGTCTGACCAGTGACTTATGGAGGGTTTTATGGAAAAGTCATATGACATCGCGATACTCGGTGGAGGTACAGGTGGCTATGTAGCTGCGATACGTGCAAGACAACTCGGGTTTACTGTCGCACTCATCGAAAAAGAGAAACTCGGTGGCACGTGCCTACATAACGGTTGTATACCAACGAAAAGTTTGCTGAACACTTCAAATTTAATAAAAACAGCCAATCAGTTATCTGAATTCGGAATTTCTGAAGCATTGAATTTTAACTATGAAAAAATCATTGATAAAAAGAATAAAACTGTAGACACTTTATATAACGGTGTGTCATCACTCATGAAAAAACATCAAATTGACGTTTACTATGGTCATGGGAGGATATTAGGGCCGTCAATTTTCTCTCCGATGGCAGGCACAATCGCTGTAGAAACTGAAGACGATTCTATTATCATTAAAAATGATTATGTCATTATAGCGACTGGGTCTAAACCGATCGAACTTGATTTTTTACCATTTGATGGGGAATTTGTATTGTCGAGTAGAGAATTTTTATCTCAAAAAAAACTGCCTAAATCTGTAGGTATTATCGGCGGTGGAGTCATTGGATTAGAACTTGCATCTATACTATCTAATTTAAATGTCGACGTGACAATTATTG
>NZ_CAVG010000026.1 GCF_000438455.1 Nosocomiicoccus massiliensis | reverse complement strand
ACAATTATTGAAGGCAGTCAAAATATTATTCCTAATGAAGATAAAGACGTGATTCGTACGCTTAAAAAACATTTAGAACACAGTAACGTAAAAATCATAACTGATTTTAAAATTAGTAATGAGACTGTTACAGTTAATGACGGTGTTTCGATAGAGTATAACGACGAAACATTGAATTTCGAGCAAGTAATTGTTGCGATTGGGCGTAAAGCTAATATCGATGATATCGGATTAAACAACACGAAAGCAAAATTCACTACTTATATTGAAACGAATGAATTTTTCCAAACGGAAGATAGCCATATATATGCGATTGGAGATGTATTAAATACATATCAACTCGCACATGTTGCTTCGAAAGAAGGAATGATTGCGGTAGAACATATTAAATGTTTAAATCCAATACCACTAAATTATGATACTGTACCGAGATGTATATATACGAATTTAGAAGTAGGGGTTGTCGGTCCTTCAGAAGATCAGTTAAAAGAAAAAGGTATCGAATATAAAGTGAGCGTATTACCACTTCAAGCAGTTGGTAAGGCGATTATCGAAAATGACGGAGAAGGTTTTGTTAAGTTAATTGCTGATAAAGATAATATGTTAATTGGCGCATCGATTGTTGGACCAAACGCTACTGAAATTATCAACGAATTATCGCTTGCATCATTTTTAAATAGTTCAATAGAGGAACTATATAATGCGGTACATGCGCATCCGTCAATAAGTGAAGGTATTATGGAATCTGCATTACTTATTGACGAAAGAGGGATTCATTTTTAAGGAGAGATTCGAATGATAGATTATAAAACATTAGATTTAACAGAAGACGACTTAAAAGAAATGTATCGTTTAATGTTAACGACACGAAAAATTGATGAACGTATGATGTTATTAAACCGTGCAGGTAAAATTCCGTTTGTCGTATCGTGTCAAGGTAAAGAAGCGGCACAAGTCGGTGCAGCATATGCTTTAAAGAAAAAAGTAGATTACTTAAACCCATATTATAGAGATTTAGGAATGGTAACAACACTTGGGACAACACCCTTAGAAAGTATGCTTGCAGCATTTGCGAAACGAGATGATACGTCTAGTGGTGGTAGACAAATGCCTGGTCACTTTAGTGATTACGAGTTAAATATTGTGACTCAAGGATCAACTGTAACAACTCAAGTACTTCACGCAGCGGGTATTGCGTATGCGTTAAAAATGGATGGTAAAGAAGCTGTATCATTTACTTCACTTGGTGAAGGTTCTACGTCTCAAGGTGATTTTCATGAAGCGCTAAACTTTGCGAGTGTTCATCAATTACCGTATATATGCCTTATTGAAAATAATGGTTACGCGATTAGTGTACCAAAATCACTTCAGTACAATATCGATGACTTATCAGAACGAAAACATGCATACGGAATACACGGAGAACAAATCAATGGGAACGATCCACTTGAAGTATATCAATCTGTAAAAACTGCTCGAACACGAGCTATTAACGGAGAAGGTCCTACGATAATTGATGCGTTAGTATCGAGAATCGGTGCACACTCTTCAGATGACGATGATTCTTATAGAGATAAAGCACACGTACAAACACTAAAAGAGACAGACTGTTTAATCACGTTTAAAGATTATATATTAAAAAATACTACGATAGAAGAAGAGTGGTTCGAAGTAATTAATGAAGAAGTAAAAAATATTATTAACGACGCGACAAAAGAAGCAGAACATGCTCCGTATGCAGAACCTTCTTATGCGTTAAAACACGTATATGAGGAGGAAGTATAATGACAAAAACGATGACATTGTTAGAAGCAATCCATGACGGATTAGACTATGAAATGGACAAAGATGAGAACGTATTCGTTCTAGGAGAAGATGTCGGTCAAAAAGGTGGCGTGTTTAAAGTAACTGCTGGACTCCAAGAGAAGTACGGGAAAATGCGAGTGCTCGACACACCACTTGCGGAATCTTTAATTGTCGGTACAGCAATTGGGGCGTCACTTGCAGGGAAACGACCAGTTGCTGAAATACAGTTTGCAGAGTATATATTACCTGCGACAAACCAAATTATGAGTGAAGCAGCTAAAATTAGATATCGTTCTAATAATGGATGGCATTGTCCAATTGTAATTCGTGCACCATTTGGTGGAGGGATACACGGGGCACTTTATCATTCACAATCGATTGAAAGTGTATTTAGTTCCACACCTGGTTTAAAGGTTGTTATACCTTCTACACCAAGTGATGCAAAAGGATTACTTATTTCTGCAATACGTGATAACGATCCTGTTCTATTTTTCGAGCATAAAAAAGCATATCGTTTACTTAAAGAAGACGTACCAACAGGTGAACATGTCGTACCTATTGGTAAGGCAGATATAAAACGTGAAGGGAAAGATATCACGGTAATAACTTACGGGTTATGTGTCCATATGGTTATTGAAGCGGCTGAACGATTAGAAAATGATGGATACAGTGCTAAAGTTGTTGATCTAAGAACAATTTACCCGCTCGATCAAGAGACGATTATAGAATCTGTTAAAGACACGAGTAAAGTATTACTCGTCACTGAAGATAATTTAGAAGGTAGTGTAATGAGTGAGGTATCTGCGATTATATCTGAACATGCATTTTACGATTTAGATGCACCAGTTATGAGACTTGCCGCACCTAACGTACCATCGATGCCATATGCACCACCAATGGAAGACTATTTTATGGTGAATCCAGATAAAATCTATGAAAAGATGAAAGAACTTGCAGAACATTAAAAGAGGTGAAACGATTGATAGAAGTCATTAAAATGCCAAAACTCGGTGAAAGTGTGCATGAAGGAACAGTAGAAGCGTGGCTCGTCGAGCCTGGAAGTAAAGTGAATGAGTATGATCCTTTATGCGAAATTCTAACCGATAAAGTAACAGCTGAAGTCCCTTCTAGTTTTGAAGGAGTGATAGAAAGAATACTCGTAGATGTTGGTGAAACAATAGAGGTAGGGACACCAATTTGTGAAATTAAGGTATCTAACAAAGTTCATGAAAAAGAACCAGAGCAAAAATCTCAACCACAAACTAATAAAAAAGTTAATAATATTACAGACACACAAAAAGAGATTAAAAGAATATCACCTGTCGTGATGAGATTAGCATCAGAACATAACATTAATCTAGATAATGTTGAAGGTACAGGACAATTTGGACGTGTTACAAAAAAGGATATTTTATCGTATATCGATAATCCTGTGAAAAATGAAGCACCAAAAACAGATGAACCATCGACTGATATTAAAACTACTAGTGAATCTTCTAGACTAGAATTAACCGGTGTTAAAAAGCAATCGCAAATAATATGGTGAAATCTAAAACTGAAATTCCACATGCTTGGATGATGATTGAAGTAGATGCAACAGAGCTCGTTCATTTAAGAAATAAATATAAAGATGCATTTAAATCTGAAGGTATTAAATTAACTTATTTTGCATTCTTTATAGAAGCAGTAGCAAAAGCCCTAAATACAAATAAAATACTCAATAGCAGTTGGCAAGAGGATTCTATTCAAATCCACGATTCAATCAATTTAAATATCGCAGTATCCGCTGATGACGACTTATACGTTCCGGTCATTCATAATGCAGATATGTTGTCGATTCGAGGAATCGCAAAAAAACTTGCACAACTTGCTGAAAAAGGCAGAACACATGCGCTAACTTCGGAAGATATGCACGGTGGGACATTTACAATTAATAACACGGGCGCATTTGGTTCTATTCAGTCACAAGGCGTCATTAACCACCCACAAGCTGCTATATTACAAGTTGAATCTATCGTTAAAAAACCTGTTTTTATCGATGAAATGCTCGCAGCAAGATATATGGTAAACCTTTGTTTATCTATCGATCATAGAGTACTGAACGGTGTAGATGCAGGTAAATTTTTACAAGATGTTAAGAAAAATATTGAGTCTATTGATAGTGAAACAACGCTTTAATCTTTACAAATAAAATATTTAACATTACACTTTAATTATTACAGTAAAGAGGTGCTATCTATGGATTTAGATTTTAAAATATATATGGAAGATTTAGTGGAAAATGCGAGAAAAGAACTCACAGATGTTGGGTACGAACAACTTTTGACGCCAGAAGAAGTTAATGAAGCGTTAGACAAAGAAGGTACTGCACTTGTGATGATTAACTCAGTATGTGGATGTGCAGGTGGTATCGCACGTCCAGCAGCGATTCACTCACTAAACTTCGACAAAAAACCAACACATTTATATACAGTTTTTGCCGGACAAGAAAAAGATGCAACTGAAGCAGTTCGTGAACGTACACCAGACTTTTTACCGTCATCTCCAAGTTTTGCGTTTTTCAAAGACGGAAAAGTGGTAGATATGATAGAGAGACATGAAATTGAAGGTCACGATGTCATGAGTGTCATTACAGATCTGCAAGCATGGTTTATGGAACACGGCGATGACATTTAAAAAAAGTGGTCCATTGATGGACCACTTTTTCTTATAGTGCTGTGAGATAGCTTAATCCCATTAATAAACCTGAAACAACGATTAAGATAATCATTGCCCAAATGATAATGTTTTGTGCTTTTTTCGGCATATTGTGAACCCTCATTTTCTCAAATTATATAATTTTATATTACTTGTTCAAGTAATAATTTTCAACTAGGAGTGTAATTAATGAACAAAGAAAGAGTAGTAGAACTATTAAAAGAACTCGTAATGATCGATTCAGAATCTGGTGATGAAAGAGAGATAGCTAATCGTTTATTTAAAGAGTTCGATCAACTTGAATTAAAAGGTTTTGAAGATGATACACAATCTGAAACAGGTTACGGTGCAGGGAACTTATTCTTTACACTAGAAGGAAATAAAGAAATAGAGCCGATTTGTTTTATGGTTCATATGGACACTGTTAAGCCAGGTAACGGAGTTAAACCCGAAGTTCGCGATGGATATATGTATTCTGATGGAACGACAATTCTCGGTTCGGATGATAAAGCAGGGATCGCTGCAGTAATTGAAGCAATTCGATCAATTAAAGAAAATAATATCCCACATGGTGATATTGAAGTTATCGTAACAGTTGGTGAAGAAACAGGTCTTGTCGGTGCAAAAGCTTTTGACACTTCAGTTGTTAAAAGTAAAATAGGATACGCAGTAGACGGTACAGGTCAAGTGGGTACAATTGTAAACCGTGCACCTGCACAAAATAAAATTGAAGCACACATTCATGGTAAAAAAGCTCACGCGGGAATCGAACCAGAAGTCGGTGTATCTGCAATTAATATCGCAGCGCTAGCGATAAGTAATATGACACTTGGTCGCGTCGATGAAATGACGACATCAAACGTTGGTATTATTAAAGGTGGGGAAGCGACGAACATCGTATCAGACTATGCATATGTGTTACTTGAAGCAAGAAGTTTAGAAGAGGATCGTCTTGCAAAACAAACAGCACATATTGAATCTGAATTTAAAAAAGCAGCGCATAAACTCGGTGGAGAAGTCGATGTTGACATTGACTTAATGTATCCAGCACTGCATTCAGAGGAAGAATCAGAAGCTGTAAAACTCGCAAGCGATGCTTCCGTAAAAATTGGTCGTGAACCCAATATTATTTCTTTAGGTGGAGGCAGTGACGGTAACATCTTTGTAGGACAAGGTATCGACACAGTCATTTTAGGCTTAGGATATGAAGAGATTCATACGACATCAGAAAGAATGCCACTCGAAGAATTATATAAAATCACAGAACTTATTATTAAAATGGTTGAGTTACAAGCAACTAAATAATAAAAGGCGACATATGTCGCCTTTTTTAATCAATTATGGACTGCCATACTTGTATGATGACTGAATCATCGATTGAGTGGGTAAGTCCTTTTATTAATTCTATAGAAAATGTTAAGTCTAGATCGATGTGCTCTTTTACGAGCCATCTTCTAAATATATACTCGTAAAGGTTTTTTGTTTCGACGTCTAATTGACCGTCCGACTCAAAAATTTGATATAAACCACTAGGTGTATACGTCGTTGTAAAAGGTGTATTCATATCTGATGCTGTGCCGACGAATACTTGAATTTCTCCGTAACTATATCGTTCCATTACGAATAACCCTTTAATTGGTCCGTTATTATGCTTTAATATTTCGCTAATAATACCGCTATTTAGTAAGTAGTTTAAGTATCGAGTTTTCTTTTTCTCATTATAACTATTCATATTGAAAAATTCTTCGACACCAATTAATCGATACCCATCAAGTGAACGTGTTTCAGAAAAAGGTTCACGTTTTGTCGTAGGGTTTATTTCAAATGAAATACGGTATTGTAAAGGCATTTCTTCGATAAATTTATCAGTATCATACACGCTTATACCGAAGAATTTTTGATAATCATCTTTAAACTGCGCTAAATCTTTATGGTTATAGTATTTTATAATATCTGTTAAACGTCGATGACCATCATAAACTTCTAAAGCAATTTCAGTTAATTGACGGCGTTTTTGATAGTCTGCTGGAGACATCCCAACGAGAGCAGTAAATAGCGTTAAAAAACTTTTCGATTCAACATCCATTTCCATTAACACTTCATCGAAATCTATGTCTTCACGTAAATGATCTTCTATGAATACAATAAACTGTTCTATAAATTGAATAGAGTCCATAATGTCACCTTACTTTCCTTTATATATTATTCCACGAAGGGGTCTAAAAGACAAGATGACTATGATATAATTAGATTACTTTTATATGGAGGTTACTATGTATATTAATATATTAGGTTCTGCGGCAGGCTTACCTTCAAAAAAACGACATACTCAAGCGATAATTTTAGATATGGTTGATGAGCTCAACGAATATTTTTTAATTGATGTTGGAGAAGCATTTCAACATCGTTTACTAAATACGTCTATTAAACCATCTAAAATTAACCATATATTTATTACGCATTTACATGGTGACCACATTTACGGTTTACCAGGTTTTTTATCGAGCCGTGCGCATCAAGGTGGAGAAGGTAAACCACTAAAAATTTACGGACCAAAAGGACTTTCTGAATGGTTAACAACGACGTTTCAAGTAAGTGAGACAATATTGAATTATCCAGTTGAAATAGTGGAAATTGAAGATGGATCTTTTATCTCGATTAAAGATGTTACTATAGAGGTAAAAACACTTGATCATAATATAGAAAGTTTTTTATATATATTTAAAGAAAATGATCAAAAAGGTGCGTTAAACGTTCTAAAGTTAAAAGAAATTGGTATACGTCCTGGCCCAATTTATAGTGAAATAAAAGATAGTGATACGTTTGTACATGATGGTGTTATTTATGATACGAACGACTTTTTAGGGCCTGTAATAAAAGGGAGAAAAGTATGTATTCATGGAGATACACGACCGCTTCAAAGTGAAGTATATTTCGATTTACTAAAAGACGCGGACTGCGTTGTTCATGAAGCGACATTTTTAGATCATGAATACGAAAAGGCGTATAGTTACTATCATTCTGAAATACATGACGTGTTAAGTATTCAAAAAGATTTACGTGTGAAACACTATATATTCACACATATTAGTAATCGATATGAGGAGGAATTTATTTCGAACTTTATTAAAACGTTACCTTCAAATG
>NZ_CAVG010000025.1 GCF_000438455.1 Nosocomiicoccus massiliensis | reverse complement strand
TTTTAACACAAAAGTGATTTGCGTAAAAACAGATCCTCGTACGTTTACACAAACGCTCTAATCGTTAAATTAACGAAGCACCCTTTAACGCAAAAGCGATTTGCGTAAAATAGTGACTCAAAATCTTAGTAAAACTAACCTACTCATACTTCGGATTCGTCATTTCTTCGATTAGAATATATAAATGATAATAGATGAATAAAAACGCCGTGCCATAAGGGTTTAATACGCGATCAAAATCCGGCATCGGTACGAGTTTTCGCTTCGATGATAAATCGATGAAGTGATGCTTTTCTTCAAGTTCCGCTTTATTGTCTTTATTCGTATTTGAAACTAGGACGTAGTCGATAAACTCTTCGTCGAGTTGATCGACGAATGCTTTTACTTCTTCTGTATATTCTTTTGTGATGATTAATAGACGGTCTGGTGTTGTGATATCTTCGATGGATTTTAATGGTTGAATCGACGGGATACGTTCTTCATTGTTTAAAAAATAATCTTCAAAAAACGTGGCTTCGTTAAATGTCTTTAATAATATGTTACCTTCAGACATCGCTGCTTGAGCGAGTAATCGTGCAGCGATTTCGATTTCTTCTTCTTGATTTTCTATCGTGTTAAACACATTTGTCATTTGTGTATGTAGTATTTTATCCATAGTAACTCCTTTAGTTATATCGTTTAATATATCGTATCATGTTGTATTCGTTGAAGAGAGAGAAATACTTATTTATAATGACAGTATATATGTGAAAAGGGGAACATAAAAGAGATGAAATATTTTATTGATACAGCGAATATGAATGAAATAGAAGAAATATATAAATGGGGCGTATTAAGTGGTGTAACGACAAATCCATCACTTGTCGCTAAAGAAAAAGATATATCGTTTCACGATCGTTTAGTTGAGATTTGTGAACTTGTCGATGGACCTGTGAGCGGTGAAGTTATTTCATTAGAAGCTGAAGGTATGATCGAAGAAGGACGCGAACTTGCTAAACTACATAAACATATCGTCGTTAAAATTCCGATGTGTGCTGAAGGTATGAAAGCTGTAAAAGTGTTATCTGGAGAAGGTATCAAAACGAACGTGACGTTAATTTTCAATACGGTACAAGCGTTAACAGCAGCGCGTGCTGGTGCGACGTATGTGTCACCGTTTATCGGTCGTTTAGACGACATCGGCTTAGACGGATTACAGCTGATTGAAGATATCCATGATATCTTCTTCATTCACGATATTAAAACAGAAATTATCGCTGCTTCGATTCGTAACGAAGGACATGTACACGGTGCTGCATTAAGAGGTGCGGACATCGCAACGATTCCATTTAAAGTGCTTAAAAAGTTAACGGATCATCCTTTAACAGATAAAGGAATCGAGCAATTTTTACAAGACTGGAATAACCAGTAAACCGAAGACACACAGGAGTGGAAGACATGGAACAAGTCATTCAAATAAACGGGGGTCACACACTTTCTGGTGAAGTGTATGTGAGCGGTGCTAAAAATAGCGCCGTCGCACTGATTCCAGCAACGTTAATGGCGAGTAGCGGTGAAGTGACGCTAAAAGGACTACCGGATATTTCTGACGTGAAAACGTTAGTAAGTATACTAGAAGATTTAAATATAAAAACGAAGTTATCAAATCACACACTTACAGTCGATGCGGAAGATGCTGTAAACGTTCCGCTAGCAGATGAAAAAGTAGAGTTATTACGTGCATCATATTATATGATGGGCGCGATGCTTGGACGCTTTAAAAAAGTGATCATTGGTCAACCAGGAGGATGCCATTTAGGACCTAGACCAATCGATCAACATATAAAAGGGTTTGAAGCACTCGGCGCGACAGTTACAAATGAACACGGTGCACTGCATATCGAAGCAGAAGAACTCGTCGGGACGAAGATTTTCTTTGATATCGTGAGTGTCGGAGCGACGATTAACGTAATGCTCGCAGCGACGATGGCAAAAGGGCGTACAGTTTTAGAGAACGTTGCGAGAGAACCAGAGATTATCGATGTGGCAACACTGTTAAATAAAATGGGCGCAAACATTCGCGGAGCTGGGACAGAGACGATTCGTATCGAAGGGGTTGAGCATTTAAATGGTGCGGCCCATACGATTATCCCAGACCGAATCGAAGCAGGATCATATATTTCACTCGCTGCCACAATTGGAGATGAAGTGAAAGTTAAAAACGTGATTCCAGAACATTTAGACGCGCTGTTTTCTAAACTAGAAGAAGCGGGTGTTGAACTTGAAATTGACGATGACGACGTCATCGTGAGACGACCTAAAGCATATAAGCCAATAGAAATTAAAACTCAAGTATATCCTGGATTTGCGACAGATCTACAACAACCGATTACACCATTGCTATTTTTAGCTGAAGATACGAGTAAAATTACTGAAACGATTTATCCAGCGCGTTTTAGACATATCGACGAACTACGTCGTATGAATGCGCACGTTGAAAATAGAGGCGGTTCGGTCTTTATTCATCCTTCAAAATTAAACGGTGCAGACGTATATGCATCGGATTTACGTGCAGGATTTTGTTTAGTCGTAGCTGGCTTAATGGCTGAAGGTACGACGAGAATTCATAACGTTCACCATATCATGCGTGGATATTCAAATATCATCAATAAATTACAACATTTAGGTGCTCATATCGAATTGATAGATAGAGAGTAAAATTACTCTCTATTTTATTTTAAACTGTTTATGATGGTGTGTTATAATTATCTATGATAAAAACCGAGGGGGAAACTATAGATGGAACGTAGTTTATCAATGGAATTAGTAAGAGTCACAGAAGCCGCAGCACTTGAAAGTGCAAAATGGGTCGGTAAAGGATTAAAAAACGAAGCGGATGACGCTGCAACGACAGCCATGCGCCACGTATTTGATACGATCCCAATGAACGGAACTGTTGTGATTGGAGAAGGCGAAATGGACGAAGCACCAATGTTATATATCGGTGAAGAGTTAGGAACAAAAGAAGGTCCAGATATTGATATCGCAGTAGACCCTCTCGAAGGTACGACAATCGTTGCTGAAGGTGGCTGGAATGCATTAACAGTTATTGCAATCGCAGATCGCGGTAACTTACTGCACGCACCAGACATGTACATGGACAAAATCGCAGTCGGTCCTGAAGCGAAAGGTCACGTCGACTTAGATGCGTCAGTAACAGAAAACGTTAAAGCAGTCGCAAAAGCAAAAAATAAATCAATCGAAGAAGTAACAGTTACATTACTTAAAAGAGATCGTAACCAACACATTATCGATGAAGTGCGTGAATTAGGTGCGCGTATTAAATTCGTTGAAAACGGAGACGTTGCAGCAGCAATTAACACTTGCTTTGACTACACTGGTGTCGATATTTTATTCGGTTCAGGTGGTGCACCGGAAGGTGTAATTGCCGCAGTTGGAATTAAAGCACTTGGTGGAGACTTCCAAGGACGTCTCATGCCTAAAGATGCTGAAGAAGAAGCACGTTGTAAATCGATGGGTGTGGATCCAAAAGAGAAGCTTTTATTAGAAGACTTAGTAAAAGGTGACGACGCAATCTTCGCTGCAACAGCAGTGACAGATGGTGAGTTAATGAAAGGTGTGCAGTTTAAAGGGGACTACGTAAATACGTCTAGCCTTGTCATGCGCGCTAAATCAGGAACTGTTCGTTTCATCGAAGGTAAACACTCAATGAAGAAAAAACCTAAAATGGTCGTTGAAGATAATTAATCGATATATTTTTTAAGTCTAAGATATTTTATCTTAGACTTTTTTTATTCGTTTTAATTTATAAGAATGTTACTGTATAATAATGACTGACTTAATAGACAACATTGAATTTTTAAATAGAAGAGAGTGTAACATATGTCAGAAGAAACTGAAAGAGTACATGAAGGCATGAAATATGAAACGTTTGACGCCTTATATAAAAATAATACGACGAAAGATTTAACAGCGAGAGCGAAAAGTTTAAACGTTCAAAACTATAGTAAATTAAACAAAAAAGAACTTGTTTTAGCAATATTAGAAGCTGAGATGGAACAAGACGGTAACTATTACATGGAAGGTATTTTAGATGATATCCAATCGGATGGTTACGGCTTTTTAAGAACGGTCAACTATTCTAAAGGTGAAAAAGACATTTATATTTCTGCGTCACAAATTCGTCGCTTCGAATTAAAAAAAGGTGACAAAGTTACTGGTAAAGTTAGAAAACCGAAAGACAAAGAAAATTATTATGGACTACTACAAGTCGACTTCGTAAACGATAATAACGCTGAAGAAATTAAAAAACGTCCCCACTTCCAAGCGTTAACTCCACTTTATCCTGATACAAAAATATCTTTAGAAACGAATTCAAAAGATTATTCGACGAGAATTATGGATTTAATTACGCCGATTGGATATGGGCAACGTGGTTTAATCGTCGCGCCACCTAAAGCGGGTAAAACATCGATGTTAAAAGAAATTGCGACGGCGATTACTAAAAATTCTCCAGATGCAAATCTTTTTATTCTTTTAATTGGTGAACGTCCAGAAGAAGTAACGGATATCGAGCGTTCTGTTGAAGAAGCTGAAGTCGTGTACTCGACGTTTGACGAGCATCCACAACATCACGTTAAAGTTGCAGAATTATTACTTGAGCGTTGTAAACGACTCGTTGAAATGGGCGAGGACGTTATCGTATTAATGGACTCTATTACGCGTCTTGCACGTGCGTATAACTTAGTCGTACCGCCTTCAGGGCGTACGTTATCTGGTGGACTAGACCCTGCGTCACTATTTAAGCCAAAAGCATTCTTTGGTGCAGCGAGAAATATTGAAGCGGGTGGTAGTTTAACGATATTAGCTACCGCACTTGTCGATACAGGTTCAAGAATGGATGACATGATCTACGAAGAGTTTAAAGGTACAGGTAACATGGAGTTACACTTAGACCGTAATTTAGCAGAACGTAGAATTTATCCAGCGATTGATATTAAACGTTCAAGTACGCGCCGTGAAGACTTATTATTAGAATCAAAAGAGCTCGAAGTTTTATGGCAACTTAGAAACTTATTTACAGACAAACACGACTTTACAGAGCGATTTATTAAGACAATTAAAGAGACGAAATCAAACGAAGACTTTTTTGAAGTGCTTCGTAAAAAGATGGTTGAATCGAGTAAAACAGGAAAACCATTTATGTAAATTGTAGTGTTGATTTTTTGAAATCATCCGTGTATAATATTTTAAGTATTAGAAAAGGGAAAACCCGAAATAACTCTGTTCCAGATGGTTCAGGGCAAAGGAGATGTGTTTTATGAAACAAGATATTCATCCAGCATATCACAGAGTAAATGTTATCTGTGGTTCATGTGGTACTGAATTTGAAACAGGCTCAACTTTAGAAGAAGATATTAAAGTAGAAGTGTGCTCTAACTGTCACCCATTCTACACTGGACGTCAACGTTTCGCAGCTGCGGACGGACGCGTAGAGCGCTTCAATAAGAAATTTGGTTTCAAATCTCAAAACAACGAAGAGTAATCGATATAAGAGCTACACAGATACGTTCTGTGTAGCTTTTTTTGTGCCGTAAATTACAAGGTAACGTACATAATTTATGATATAATTAACAAGAATCTAGAAGAAAAGGACGAAGGATATGTTTGATCAACTCGATATATTAGAAGATAGATACGAACAACTCAATGAACTGCTCAGTGATCCAGATGTAACTAGTGATCCGGATAAGTTAAGAGAGTATTCAAAAGAGCAAAGTGATTTATCAGAAAAAGTAGAAGTGTATAGAGAATATAAATCACATAAAGAAACGATTGCCGAGTCAAAAGAAATGTTAGAAGAGTCAGACGACCCGGAAATGAACGAATTACTAAAAGAAGAAATTAAAGAATCTGAAGCATTACTTCCTCAGCTTGAAGAAAAACTTAAGTTCTTACTCATTCCAAAAGACCCGAACGACGACAAAAACGTTGTTATGGAAATTCGCGGGGCAGCAGGAGGAGATGAAGCACAAATTTTTGCTGGAGATTTATTCCGTATGTATTCACGCTATGCGGAAACCCAAGGTTGGAAAATCGATGTCGTCGACAAAAGTGCTTCTGACCAAGGTGGTTTTAAAGAAATCAGTTTCGTAATTAACGGTCACGGTGCGTACTCAAAACTAAAATTTGAAAACGGCGCACACCGTGTTCAGCGCGTCCCTGAAACAGAATCAGGAGGTCGTATCCATACGTCAACAGCGACAGTAGCGGTTTTACCAGAGGTTGAAGAAGTTGAAGTTGAAATACGTAACGAAGACTTAAAAATCGATACGTACCGCTCAAGTGGTGCAGGTGGTCAGCACGTTAACACGACAGACTCTGCCGTACGTATTACACACTTACCGACAGGTTTAGTTGTAACGTCACAAGATGAAAAATCACAAATCAAAAACAGAGATAGCGCAATGAAAGTTATGCGCTCTAGAATTTACGATATGATGCAACAAGAAGCACAAGACGAATACAGTGAAAAGCGTAAACTCGCAGTCGGGACTGGTGACCGTTCTGAACGTATTCGTACGTATAACTATCCGCAAAACCGTGTGACAGATCACCGAATCGGTTTAACAATTAATAAACTCGATCAAATTATCGATGGTAACTTAGATGAAGTATTAGACTCACTCATGATTGAAGACCAAAAATCTCGATTAGAAGAGTTAAACAATGCCGAGTTTTAATATTGCTCTAAAAGAAGCGAAAGAATTATTGTCTGCAGCACGTAAAGAAACGCGCGCTGCAGACATATTATTAGACGATTTATTTTCAATGGATACGCTCAGCCTAATTTTAAACGGTCATAATGAAATGACAGATGATGATTACGAGCGATATATGGACGGCGTACAACGACTATTAAACGATGAACCTGTTCAATATATTACGAACACGCAATATTTTTACGGTAGAGATTTTTATGTAAACAGCGACACGTTAATCCCGAGAAATGAAACAGAAGAACTCGTCATGCACGTATTAAAAAACACCGATTCAGGCGTCGTTGCGGACATTGGGACAGGTACCGGAGTAATTGGTATTACACTCAAATTAGAACGTCCTGAATTAGACGTATACATATCCGATGTTTCAAAAGATGCTTTAGAAGTAGCGAAGAAAAATATAGAAAATCTTGAAGCGGACGTTAAAGTTTTAAACGGCGATTTATTTGAACCGTTCATCGAACAGGGGATTAAAGTCGACATACTCGTATCAAATCCACCGTATATTAGTGAAGACGAACTTGAAGATATGTCTTTGTCTGTCAAAAAGTATGAGCCAAAACTCGCGCTCTTCGCTGATGAACAGGGTCTGTATTTTTATCGTAAAATGATAGAGTCGTTAGACAAAATTTTAAACGATGGCGGGAAAGCATTTTTTGAAATTGGCTGGAAAGAAAAAAAGGACGTGCTTGCGCTCGTTGACACATATTGGCCGAACGCTAAGCGCGAAGTTATTCAAGATATAAATGGTAATGACCGCATTTTATATATAGAGTGGGTGAAGTAATGAATACAAAAGTATGGGAAATCACATCTGAAGACGTTAACGCACCACTTACAGAGGAAACAATTGAAAAATTGGACGAAATAAAACTCGCGTTTGAATACGGAGAAATCATCGCAATTCCAACAGAAACGGTATATGGTCTCGGTGCAAATGCGAAAGATCCAGAAGCGATTATTAAAATTTTCCAAGCGAAAAACCGGCCTGGAGATAATCCGTTAATCGTCCACGTGCATAGTTACGAACAAGTTGAGTCGTTCACGTCTTATATCGATGATAAAGTAAAAAAACTCATGGATACGTTTTGGCCTGGACCGATTTCTTTTATCTTACCTTTAAAAGATGGGGTCATCGCTTCAAATACAGTCGCTGAAATGGATAGTGTCGCGGTAAGAATGCCTTCACATCCAGTTGCACGAAAGATTTTAGAGTACACAAATATACCGATCGCTGCACCGAGTGCGAATTTAAGTGGTAAACCGTCTCCGACAGATGCAGAACACGTGCTTCATGACTTAAACGGTAAAATATTTGGTGTGGTCGTATCTGAGAAATCTGAAATTGGACTAGAAAGTACAGTGTTAGACTGCACACAGTTTCCGTATAAAGTCGCTCGTCCAGGACATATATCAATCGAAGAGTTAAGAGACGTATTAAAAGAAGAGGTTTTAGAACATAAAGATATGATGGAACGACCGATTTCTCCTGGTATGAAGTACAAACACTACGCACCACGTCAGCCGATGAGTGTCGTTGAAGGTGGCATTAACTCGAACACGAGACTTCGTGTACCTGAAGGTATAAAAAAGAATAAAGTTGGAGTCATCGCGCCAGAAACTGTCCGCCAATATATCGACAAAGACATGCAGTTTACGAGTCTTTGTCGAGACGAAGAAAGTTACCGTGAAGCGGCTAAAAACTTATACGCCGCACTGAGACATATGGACGCGTCGGATGTTGAAATCATCTATATATACGGATTTAAGCAAAATAGTGAAACAGAAGCACTGATGAACCGTATTTATAAAGCGACAGGTAGTACGATTATTAAAGGGTGATTGCATGATTATATTTGTATGTACAGGTAATACGTGCCGAAGTCCACTTGCTGAAAGTTACGCTAAAACAGTGACGGACAGAGAAGTTGAGTCGAGAGGTTTGTTTGTTACGTCAAATCAAGTCAGTCCGTATAGTGAGGAGATTATCCAAAGAGAAAATTATTCACCTTCTACGCTACCAAAACAGTTGACTTATGAGGACACGCTCGACAATACGCTACTCGTCATGACAAAAAGTCATTATATGCAAGTAAAAATGTTAAATGAGGATGCGGATGTTCATCTCTTAAGTGAGTATGCAGGTGAAAGCGGGGATGTCCTCGATCCATTTGGCGGTAATATGGATGATTACACACGTGTGTTTCATCAGATGAAACAGTATATCGATAAAATAAACTGGTAGTAACGAATGATTTTGAAACTGCATTTTAAGAATGTATAATAATATTTAGGAGATGATTTCAATGAAAGTGATTATCAGTTCAGACCACGGTGGATTCAACTTAAAGTCAGCCATCGTACAGCATTTAGAAGATAAAGGAATCGACGTTAAAGACGTCGGGCCATTCGATACAGATTCTGTCGATTACCCAGATTATGCAAAGCCGGTTGCCGAAGCTGTTCAAAACGGCGAATACGACCGCGGTATTTTAGTATGTGGAACAGGTATCGGAATGAATATCGCAGCGAATAAATATAAAGGTATTCGCGCAGCACTCGTTCACGACACGTTTTCTGCACACGCTACACGAGAGCATAACAACTCTAATATTTTATGTATGGGTGAACGTGTAATCGGAACTGGATTAGCGTTAGATATCGTTGATATTTGGTTAGAAACTGAATTTGAAGGTGGTAGACATGAGCGTAGAATTGAAAAAATTGAACAGTGAGCTTACAACGCTCATTCAAGAGTTAGAAGACGCTAATTTTTTCTTTTCAAATGCCTCACTCGTCATCGGATGTTCAACATCTGAAGTACAAGGAGAACATATCGGTAAACATAGTTCGATAGAAGTTGCGGAAGTGATTTTCAAAGCGTTCGAACCGGTCGTTGAACGATATGATATGGATGTATTTTTCCAAGGGTGTGAACATATTAACCGTGCACTGACTACTACTAAAAAAGCAGTCGAAAGAAATCATTTACAATCACAAATTGTAACTGTCGTTCCTGACAGAAGTGCGGGTGGAAGTTTAAGTGAATATGCGTTTAATCATTTAAAGGATAGTGTCGTAGTCGAGCACGTCGATGTCGATTTAGGCATTGATATCGGTCAAACACTAATTGGTATGCATATTAAACACGTACAAGTTCCTGTTCGAGTAAATACGAAAGCGCTCGGAGAAGCACAACTTACAATAGCGAAATCTCGTCCGAAATTAATCGGTGGAGAACGCGCGCATTATAACTAAATGAATTAATAAAATTTATATATTAAGGAGAGTTATCAAACATGTCTTACATTAAACAATCAGATGAAGCACTATACGAAGCGATTCAAAAGGAATTCGACCGTCAAAATGAAAATATTGAGCTAATCGCATCAGAAAACTTTGTTTCAGAAGCGGTATTAGAAGCTCAAGGTAGCGTGTTAACAAACAAATACGCAGAAGGTTACCCAGGTAAACGTTACTATGGAGGATGTGAGTACGTAGACGTTGCTGAAGATCTAGCGCGTGAACGTCTAAAAGAAATCTTCGGTGCAGAACACGCAAACGTACAACCACACTCTGGTTCACAAGCGAACATGGCAGTGTATTTCTCAGTGTTAAATCCTGGAGATACGATTTTAGGTATGAACTTATCTGACGGTGGTCACTTAACGCACGGTGCACCGGTAAACTTTAGTGGTAAATTATTTAACATCGTAAGTTACGGTGTATCTAAAGAAGATGAAGCAATTGACTACGATGAGTTACGTGAAATTGCGATTAAAGAACAACCTAAACTGATTATCGCTGGTGGTAGTGCATACGCGTTACAAATCGACTTTAAAAAGTTCAGAGAAATCGCAGATGAAGTCGGCGCATACTTAATGGTAGACATGGCACACATCGCTGGTTTAGTTGCAGCTGGTCTACATCCAAACCCAGTTGAGTATGCTGACTTTGTAACTTCAACAACACATAAAACATTACGTGGACCTCGTGGTGGAATTATTTTAACTAAAAAAGAACATGCGAGAAAGATCGATTCAAACATCTTCCCTGGTATTCAAGGTGGACCGTTAATGCACGTAATTGCAGCAAAAGCTGTTGCATTTAAAGAAGCATTACAACCTGAATTTAAAGCATATCAAGAGCAAGTGATTAAAAACGCAAAAGTGCTTGCTGAAAAATTACAAGAGAACGGTTTAAGAATCGTTTCAGGACGTACTGAAAACCACTTAGTGTTAGTAGATACAAAAGTATTCGGCTTAACAGGTAAACAAGCAGAAGAAGCGTTAGATAAAGTTGGTATTACAACGAATAAAAACACAATTCCATTCGAAACTGAATCACCATTTGTAACGAGTGGTTTACGTATGGGAACACCTGCAATGACAACGCGTGGATTTAAAGAAGCAGAAATGGAAGAAGTTGCAGACATTATCATTGAAACATTAACAAAAGAAAAGAACGGAGAAAGCTTAGACGGAATTCATGACAGAGTCGTTCAGTTAACTAGTAAATATCCGTTATATGACCACAAATAGGGAGAGAGACTATGACAAAAGTACGCGTAATGGATCATCCATTAATTCAGCATAAACTCGGATATATCCGAGACAAACATACGTCGACAAAAGAGTTTAGAGAACTCGTTGACGAAGTCGGAATGCTTATGGCATATGAAGTAACAAGAGAATTATCTCTAGAAGACGTTACTGTTGAAACGCCAATCGGCCCGACAACAGCAAAACGTTTAAGCGGGAAAAAGATTTGTCTCGTACCAATTTTACGTGCTGGTTTAGGAATGACTGAAGGAATCCATAAGCTAATTCCATCTGCGCGCGTTGGACATATCGGTTTATACCGTGATCCAGAAACGCTTGAAGCTGTGGAATACTATGCGAAGTTTCCAAGTGATATTGAAGAAAGAGATATTTTAGTCATTGACCCGATGCTTGCTACAGGAGCAAGCGCTGTTGAAGCAATTAGTGCGATTAAAAAACGTGGTGCAACTAAACTGACGTTCATCTGTTTAATTGCAGCGCCTGAAGGTGTAAAAGCTCTAGAAGAAGCACATCCAGATGTGGATATTTACATCGGTGCATTAGATGACTCACTCGATGAAAATAGTTATATCGTTCCAGGACTTGGTGACGCAGGAGATCGTCTATTCGGAACGAAATAATAAGGGGTAATCGTATGAAAAAGCGAATTATGGTCGTTTTTGGTACTCGACCAGAAGCGATTAAAATGGCTCCACTTGTGAATGCATTAAAAGAGTCAAATCATCTAGAGCCGGTCGTTGTCGTAACCGCACAACACCGCGAAATGTTAGATCAAGTACTCAGTGCATTTAACATTACTCCAGACTATGACTTAAATGTGATGAGAGCAGAGCAGACGCTCTCTCACATTACGAGTCAAGTATTAAAAGAGATGGAGTCGATTATACAAAAAGAAACTCCTGATATGGTTCTCGTCCACGGTGATACGACGACTACGTTTTCTGCTGCACTTGCAGCTTTTTATCAGAAAGTAAGTATCGGCCATGTCGAAGCAGGTTTACGTACGTACAATAAATTTGCGCCGTACCCTGAAGAGTTAAATCGACAATTGACGACGCGTTTAGCGGATTTACACTTTGCACCGACTATACGTGCAAAAGATAATTTACTTAAAGAACAAGTCGATGAAAGTACAATTTTTGTGACAGGTAATACAGTGATAGATGCTTTAAATACAACGGTAGATCCAAATTATAAAAGTGAATTATTGTCTCGATATAAAGATAAGAGAGTAATTCTACTTACAGCACATCGCAGAGAAAACTTAGGTGATCCGATGGTTCAAATTTTTAAAGCGATGAAACATATCGCTGATACACACCGCGACGTTGTGATTGTATATCCTGTTCATAAAAATCCGAAAATACGACAGTTAGCAGAACAATATTTACACCATGATCGTATCGAATTAATCGAACCTTTAGATGTAATGGACTTTCATAACTTTGCTGCGGCAAGTGAAATTATTCTCACAGATTCTGGCGGCATACAAGAAGAAGCACCATCACTAAATAAACCTGTACTCGTTTTAAGAGATGTCACAGAACGCCCAGAAGGTGTAGAAAGTGGTGTGCTTAAAATTGTTGGGACAGACTTTGAAAAAATCATCGATGAAACAAATAAGTTATTAAATAACCGAGAAATATACGATGAAATGACTCAGTTGAAAAATCCATATGGTGATGGTCAAGCGAGTCATCGAATCGTCGATATTATTTCACATTATTATGGTTTTATATTAGAAAAACCATCAGATTTTATGAACTCATAATATGTTATTAAAATAACAATAAATGCGTTGACACTTAGGCATGTAATAGGTACACTTTATAAGTGTGCAAACAATACATATATGCCTAAATCACACTTGAGGAAAATGTAAAATGACACTTTTTAAAGGATTTATGAACTTTTTCGCGAAGGCTTTTATTATCATCTTTGTAATAGAGTTCTTGTCATTATTCTTTTTTGATCGAATAATTGTCCAAAGTTTAATCGTTGGAACAATTATATCTGTATTTATGGCATTAAGTTGGTATTCCAACTACTATAAAGCATTGCACAGTCAGCAACGAATGATTACAACAGGAACTGTTACGCGTGTAATACTCGTATTATTAGCGTGCATTATCTGGTATAAATTTCAGGCTGAATTAAATATGATTGCGATTACTGTCGGTTTAATGTCGACTTACGTAATTATATTTGTGAATGCAGTAAGACATTTTAGAAAATGAAAGAGGTGAAGAAATGGATCACGGAACTCCGACTTATGAAGTGAACATCGGTGGCATTCCAATCGTTTTTGATTTAGCAACATGCTTTATGATTGTTGTCACGTGTTTAGTCGTGTTTTTCTTAATGTTTTTCCTTACAAGAAACTTAGCGATTAAGCCAACAGGTAAACCTCAACTCTTTGTTGAGTGGCTAATGAACTTTGTTAAGGGCATTATTTCAAGTAACATTGCTTGGCGTGAAGGTGCACGCTTTCACTTCTTTGCGCTTACATTAATTTCATTTATTTTCATGGCAAACTTTATCGGTATACCATTTACCTTTGTTTCGCCAGAGAATAACCTTTGGTGGAAATCACCAACAGCAGATCCAACTGTTACGTTAACACTTGCAGGTCTTATGATTGTCTTAACACACTACTATGGTGTGAAGATGAAAGGTATCAAAGAATACGCTAAAGACTACGCACGTCCAGTTTGGTTCTTAGTACCAATTAAAATTCTTGAGGAATTTACGTATAACTTAACACTTGGTTTACGTTTATACGGGAACATTTACGCCGGAGAAATCCTATTAACATTACTACTTGGTCTCGTAACGACTGGTGGAGTTTTAGGATTCGTTGGTGGTATCGTACCGATGATGGTATGGCAAGGATTTAAAACATTTATAGGTGCTTTACAAGCATTTATTTTCATCATGTTATCAATGGTATATCTCGCACATAAAATGCAAGATGACCATTAATATAAAAAATAAAAAAATAAACAAACATAATTTAGGAGGAAGTTTTTTATGGCTTTATTAGCAGCAGGTATCGCAGCTGGTCTTGCAGGACTTGGCGGTGCGTTAGGAATTGGTTTAGTTGTTTCAAAAACAGTTGAAGGTGTTGCGCGTCAACCAGAATCTCGTAGTTCATTAATGACAATCATGTTCATCGGTGTTGGGGTAGTTGAGGCGACTCCAATTATCGCGATTGTAATTGCATTCTTATTAATGTTCGCACTATAGATAATTAGAGGCGAAGTCTGTCTAGATTTCGCCGTTTCTTTTGTAACCTTAAGTATTGTGAACTTTCTTGAAAGGAGTGTACATAGTGGAACTATTAATATTAGGCGCTGCACCGTCGTCAATCCCAACGGCTTTTGGTACAGGTCTCGTTTTACTCGGGAGCTTCTTAGTACTACTTTTTGCTCTTTCATATTTCGTATGGGAACCAGTTAAAAAAGTAATGGACGACCGTGAAAAGTTAATTCACGACGACATCGAAAGCGCTGAAATTGCAAAACGAGAAGCAGAAGCGCTTCGTAAAAAGAACGAGGAAATTTTATCTCAAACTCAAGCTGAAGTTAGTGAAATGTTTGAAAAATCTCGTGAAGAAGCGAAAGTACAACAGCAGTCAATTATTGACGAAGCAACAATAAATGCAAAAAGACTTATGTCTGATGCACAAAAAGATATCGAGCAAGAAAAAGAAAAAGCAGTACGTGAAATCAACGACCAAGTCGCTGAGTTATCTGTTTTAATTGCTCAAAAAGTGATTGAAAAAGAATTGTCTCCACAAGATCAAAAGGATCTCATTGACAAGTACCTACAGGAAGCAGGGGATAGATAATGAGTTTAGCTAAACAGTATGCAAATGCCCTGTTTGACGTAGTAAATAAACATAACCAACTTGAAGAAGCACGTTTAGATTTAAATGAAGTATCTAAAGTAGTTTCAACAGTTGAGGATATTAACGAGTTTTTAATCAACCCGAAAATATCTAAAGAAACAAAATTAACGACAATTCGTGACAGCTTCAAGGGAACGAATGAGTATGTATTTAATATGTTACTCGTACTCACTGAGAAGAAACAATTTTCAATTGTGTCACGTATTCACGAAGAATTTACACATCTTTACAATGAACATTACAATCAAGCGAAAGTTGTTGTGGAATCTGTCTACGAATTAGAAGAAGAACAATTAGCTAAAATTGAAGAAATCTTCAAAGCGAAAACAGGTTATGACAAATTGCTGATTGAAAACAAAATAAACGAATCTTTAATCGGTGGATTTAGAGTACTAATCGGTTCGAAAGTTTATGATGAATCAGTCGTACTTCAATTAAGAAAAATTAAAGACCGTTTTAAAACAACGAAAAATATTTAAGGAGTGAAATTTCTATGGCAATCAAGGCTGAAGAAATTAGTGCTCTTCTCAGAAGTCAAATAGAAAACTATGAAGCTGACATGGAAGTATCAGATGTCGGTACAGTAACTGAAGTCGGTGACGGTATCGCAGTTGCTCATGGTTTAAACGATGCGATGGCAGGAGAGTTACTTGAGTTCTCTAACGGTGTGTTAGGATTAGCTCAAAACCTTGAAGAAGACGAAGTTGGTATCGTTATTCTTGGACCATATTATGATATTAAAGAAGGCGACGAAGTTAAACGTACTGGTAAAATCATGGAAGTACCAGTAGGTGAAGAACTTATCGGTCGTGTTGTAAACCCACTTGGACAACCAATCGATGGTAAAGGTCCAATTAGTACAACAAAAGCTCGTCCTGTAGAAAGTCCAGCTACAGGAGTAATGGATCGTAAGTCAGTATTCGAACCATTACAAACAGGAATTAAAGCGATTGACGCTTTAGTACCAATCGGACGTGGTCAACGTGAGTTAATCATCGGTGACCGTCAAACTGGTAAAACGACACTTGCAATCGACACGATTTTAAACCAGAAAAACGAAGATATGATTTGTATCTACGTAGCAATCGGTCAAAAAGAATCTACAGTACGTTCTACAGTTGAAACATTCCGTAAGCACGGTGCATTAGACTACACAATCGTAGTAAGTGCAGGTGCATCTGACCCAGCTCCATTATTATACATCGCGCCATATGCGGGTGTATCTATGGGTGAGGAGTTTATGTTCAACGGAAAACACGTATTAATCGTATACGATGACTTAACAAAACAAGCACAAGCTTACCGTGAAATGTCATTACTATTACGTCGTCCACCAGGCCGTGAAGCATTCCCAGGGGACGTATTCTACCTACACAGTCGTTTACTTGAGCGTGCAGCGAAATTAAATGACGATTTAGGTGGCGGTTCGATTACTGCGTTACCATTCGTTGAAACGCAAGCAGGAGACATCTCTGCATTCGTACCGACAAACGTAATCTCGATTACAGACGGTCAGATCTTCTTACAGTCTGACTTATTCTTCTCAGGTGTGCGTCCAGCGATCAACGCGGGTCTTTCAGTATCTCGTGTAGGTGGTTCAGCACAAATTAAAGCGATGAAGAAAGTAGCAGGTACACTTCGTTTAGACTTAGCTGCTTACCGTGAATTAGAAGCATTCGCTCAGTTCGGTTCTGATTTAGATAAAGCTACAGCTGCTAAATTAGAGCGCGGTAAACGTACGGTTGAAGTACTTAAACAAGGTGAAAACCAACCACTACCTGTTGAAGAGCAAGTAGTAATTCTTTACGCATTAGTAAACGGTTATTTAGATGATGTTGCAGTACAAGACATTACAAGATTCGAAAGTGAATTCTTAGAGTGGTTAAGTGCTAACAACAAAGAATTATTAAACGGTATCCGTGAAACATCAGAGCTTCCAGATCACGAAGCATTTGATGCAGCAATTAACGGATTCAAAAAGTTATTTAACAGTAGTAAATAATAAATAACACTATTTATATAAAGGATGGTGAAATCATGGCTTCATTAAGGGAGATAAAAGGTCGTATTAACTCAACTGAAAAGATGAGTCAGTTAACGAGTGCGATGAACATGGTCGCGAACTCAAAACTCGGTCGTTCAGAACAAAACACTAAAAACTTCCGTCCGTATATGGACCGAATGGAAGAAACAATCCAAGCAATTGGAGCAGGTGGAAATAACGTTCACCCGATGTTAACTGCACGTCCTGTTAAACGTGTTGGCTATATCGTAATCTCAAGTGATACAGGTAAAGCAGGTCCATACAACGCAAACGTTATTAAAGCAATAACAACTGAAATCAATGAACGCCATAACGGTAACCAAGACGAAATTTCACTTATGGTTCTCGGTAAAATGGGATACGACGTACTTAGATTACGTGGCTATAAGATAGATGACTACCGTCTAGGGTTACCAGATCAGCCATCATTTTCGGATGTGAAAAAAATAGCGGCGGCAGCAATTCGTCAATATGAAGATGAAGAAATCGATGAGCTTCATATTATCTATAACGAATTCATCTCTATCCTCGAGCAAAAAGTAACTGTAAGACAGTTACTTCCAATGTCAGAAGACGATTTAGAAACGAAAAATGAGTACACTCATCTCGCTTCTTATGAATTCGAACCAGATAAAGAAACGATTTTAAAAGAATTATTACCACAATACGCTGAAGCTATTATTTACGGTGCTTTACTTGAAGCAAAAACAAGTGAGCATGCTGCTCGTATGACAGCGATGAAAGCTGCTACGGACAACGCAAACGAATTGATTGGTGAGTTAACATTGTCTTACAACAGACTAAGACAAGCAGCGATTACACAAGAAATTACAGAAATTGTAAGTGGTGCACAAGCACAAGAATAATAATTTATAGGAGGAACTCAAATGGCTTTAGGACACGTGGTCCAAGTTATGGGACCTGTTGTAGATGTGCGTTTTGAAGAAGGTCAATTACCTGAGTTAATGAACGCACTTACAATAGATCATAAAGGTGAAACTGAAGAAGATTCAATTGCACTTACGTTAGAAGTTGCGCTTCACCGTGGAGACAACACAGTAAGAACAATTGCGATGAGTTCTACAGATGGTATTCAGCGTGGTATGGAAGTAGTAAACACTGGTCAACCTATTTCAGTACCTGTAGGTAATGCCACTTTAGGACGTGTATTCAACGTTTTAGGTGAAACGATTGACCTAAAAGGTCAGATTCCTGAATCTGAACTCAGAAACCCGATTCACCGAGACGCTCCAGAATTTGAGGATCTGTCAGTAGCGACAGAGATTTTAGAAACTGGTATTAAAGTAGTAGACTTATTAGCACCTTACACTAAAGGTGGTAAAATCGGATTATTCGGTGGTGCCGGAGTAGGTAAAACTGTATTAATCCAAGAATTAATTCATAACATCGCTCAAGAGCACGGTGGTATTTCGGTATTCGCTGGTGTTGGTGAGCGTACGCGTGAAGGAAACGACTTATACTTTGAAATGTCTGACTCAGGCGTTATCGATAAAACAGCGATGGTATTCGGGCAAATGAACGAGCCACCTGGTGCACGTATGCGTGTAGCATTAACAGGATTAACGATGGCTGAATACTTCCGTGATGTGGAAGGTCAAGACGTATTACTATTCATCGACAACATCTTCCGTTTCACACAAGCAGGTTCAGAGGTATCAGCACTTCTTGGACGTATTCCATCTGCCGTTGGATACCAACCGACATTATCTTCAGAGATGGGTCAGCTTCAAGAGCGTATTACATCAACAAACAAAGGATCAGTAACGTCTATTCAAGCGGTATTCGTACCAGCCGATGACTACACTGACCCAGCGCCAGCTCAAACGTTCGCACACTTAGACGCGACGACAAACTTAGAGCGTAAAATTTCAGAGATGGGTATTTACCCTGCGGTAGACCCACTTGCATCAACGTCACGTGCGTTATCTCCAGCAGTAGTTGGTGAAGAGCACTACAACGTTGCACGTGAAGTACAAGCAACATTACAAAAATACAGTGAGTTACAAGACATCATTGCGATTTTAGGTATGGATGAGTTATCAGAAGAGGATAAGGAAGTCGTTGCACGTGCGCGTCGTATCCAGTTCTTCTTAAGTCAAAACTTCCACGTTGCAGAACAATTCACAGGACAAAAAGGTTCGTACGTACCAGTCGCACAAACTGTTGAAGACTTCAAAGCAATCTTAGCAGGTAAATACGACCACGTACCAGAAGACGCGTTCAGACTTGTTGGAGATATGTCACAAGTTATTGAAAAAGCGCGTGAGATGGGTGCAGAAGTTTAATAACAGGAGGTTAGTTGTATGAGTACAATTGCATTAGATGTAGTTACTCCTAACGGTTCTGTTTTTACTGATGATAACTGCGAAATTGTCATCTTGGAATCAACACAAGGTGAACTTGGGGTCATGGCAGGCCACGTCCCAACAGTGACACCTTTAAAGATTGGTAGTGTAAAAGCTAAAATCGATGGACAGTTCGAATATTTAGCGATTACAGATGGATTTGCAGAAATTCGTGGCGACAAAGTTACAGTGTTAACTCAAGCTGCAGAATTCGCGGATGATATCGATACTGATCGTGCACTAGCTGCGCGTAAGAGAGCAGAAGAGCTTCTAAAACGTGCGCAAGAAGAAGAAATCGATGAAGTGCGTGCAGAACTTGCATTCCAAAGAGCAATTAACCGTTTGAATATTGCACAATTTAAATAAACAAAAAGTCTAAGGGAAACCTTAGACTTTTTTTAAGGGGTTTTTAAATGTTTTTATCTCAAATCGCATTGATGAAAATTATTTTACATATCGCATGTTCTATTTTTGCATTTTATATTTTAGACTGTTTAAAAGTAGATATGATTTTTAAAAAAGGTCATTCTGCTAAAATAAGAATGTTTTACATATTGCTCGCGATTCTTTTAGGAACGAGTATGTCGAATTTTATCATCGATATTTTTGTAGAAACACAAAACCTTCAGCTTCTATTTAGCTAAATGCTTTACACTATAAATAGAAGTCTATAGAATTAAATTAATGAGTATTATGTGGAGTGAGAATATGGATAAAATTATTGTTAAGGGTGGACGAAAGCTTGCTGGAAGTGTGAAAATAGAAGGCGCTAAAAACGCGGTTCTACCGATTTTAGCTGCGTCTCTCTTAGCATCAGAAGGAGAGTCAGTAATTACTAATGTTCCGAAGTTATCGGATTGTAAAACATTAGTTGAATTACTTAGCATTTTAAATGCAGATGTTAAAACTGAAAACGATAAAGTATACGTAGACGCAAGTTCAGATTTATCGATATCAGCACCTTATGAATTAGTGAGCAAAATGCGAGCTTCAATGCTCGTTATGGGGCCACTGCTTGGACGTTACGGTAAATGTGAAGTTGCGATGCCCGGAGGATGTGCGATTGGTAGTCGTCCGATTGAACAACATTTAAAAGGTTTTGAAAAAATGGGTGCCACGTTTACAACGTTAGACGGTTTCATTGAAGGTAGAGTAGATGGACGTCTTAAAGGTGCTAAAATACATCTAGATTTTCCAAGTGTCGGTGCCACACAAAACTTAATGATGGGTGCAGCACTTGCCGATGGTGTCACTCATATTGAAAATGCTGCAATGGAACCAGAAATTGTCGATTTACAAAACTATATTAACCGTATGGGTGGTAAAGTAACTGGAGCAGGAACTGGACATATTAAAATTACAGGTGTCGATCAGCTATACGGCACAAAACACCAAGTCATTCCTGACCGAATTGAAGCAGGAACATTTATGATAGCTGCTGCGATTACAAGAAGCCATATTTTAATTCAAAATATCGTCATTGAGCACTTAAGTGCAGTCGTGTCTAAATTAGAAGAAATCGGTGTTCAAATTATTGAAGACGGGGATAACGTCCGAGTAAATGCAACGGAACCGTTACAGCCAACAGACATTAAAACATTACCACATCCCGGATTCCCGACAGATATGCAAAGTCAGATGATGGCATTACTATTAACGATTGAAGGTACGAGTATCGTTACTGAAACGATTTTTGAAAATCGCTTTATGCACGTCAGAGAATTTAATACGATGAATGCAGATATTTCACTGCAAGATAATCATGCTGTAATCCACGGTGGTAAAGAACTTCATGGTGCTCGTGTAAAAGCGACAGATTTACGTGCAGCAGCAGCTCTTATATTAGCAGGACTTGTTGCTGAAGGAGAAACAACGGTGACAGAGCTTCGTCATTTAGACCGAGGATATGTAGATTTTCATAAAAAATTAAAAGCTCTCGGAGCAGATATCGAGCGCATTACAGAAGCTGAACTCGAACACGTTTAATTTAGAGGTGAGTTATGAAAGAGACATCTAAAATTGTACATCGAAAAATTCCGATGATTGTACGTATACTACTCTATTTATACATCGCAATTTTACTCGTCGTCATCGGTCTAATGATTGGATATGGCATATTAGGGAACCCGTTTGAAGTGTTTAGAATTGAAACGTGGCAGCATATAAAAGATCTAATGAGAGGATAAAGATATGTTAACTTATGACCAAATTAAAGCGATTATTCCGCATCGCCCACCATTTTTATTAATCGATCGTATCGTTGAAATTACCCCAGGTGAAAAATGTGTCGGTATTAAACAAGTGTCTGGAAACGAACCATTCTTCCAAGGACACTTCCCAGAATACGCAGTGATGCCTGGAGTGTTAATCGTAGAAGCACTCGCACAAACTGGTGCGGTTGCTTTATTACAAGAAGAACAATTTAAAGGAAAACTTGCATTTTTTGCAGGTATCGATAAGTGTCGCTTTAAACACCAAGTGACACCTGGAGATACTTTAGAATTAACAGTAGAAATTACACGTGTTAAAGGGCCAATCGGTAAAGGTAAAGCCGTTGCTAAAGTCGGAGACAAAGTAGCGTGTCAATGTGAAATTACATTTGCAATCGGAGATCCAGCTGAGTAAAGCTGGATTTTTTTATACTAACTTTGATGAAAAAATGGCGTATTTTAAAAACTGTATGAAATTAAGATTTAAAATTTAAAAATTACAGAGGTTCACTATATAAATTTAAAAAATCGAGATTTGTTGAAAATAATATTTCGCTGTATATTGTGTTTAAGAAAGGAGACACATACATTTCTAGTTCAAATATGAATGGACTAATTCTCTCAAACTTGTCTGATAAAGCTGTAAACTAAATTTTTTAAGATTCTTTTCATACTCACACACACTCACTCGCCTTAAGATTTCTACGCTGCGTAAGAGAAATCTTAAGGCGTTTTTTTTTATGTTATCTGACAACGTTAATGATAGACATCTGATTGTAATGATTTTGTAAAAATAAAGTAAAAGCTTTATATAGCTGTAACCTATGAAATGCTTTAATTTGATAGTATTGTATCTAGTTGAAAAAAGAGACAATTTTTTGGGGGCATATATATAATGAAACGTACAATTTTTGCATTAGGATCAGTTGCGATATTAGCGAGTGGTATGGGGCTTTCTACGCAAGCTAAGGCAGATGAACCAACAGCAAAATCAAGCGAAATAGTTGCTGAAATCGCACAAGAATATAAATCATCAGTTCAATCATTTACAGCTGAGAAAAAAGTAGAAAAAGAAATTGCACTTAAAGAAGAACTAAAAGCAAGCGAATTAAAAGCTGAGAAAAAAGCTAAGAAAAAAGCAAAAGACAAAGCAAATGAAGAAAAAAGCGTTGAAGTAGCATATGAAGATGCTGAAACGAATGAAACAAATTATAACAATGAACAAGAAGAGGCATATGAAGAAACGTATGATGATACATATGACAATTCTAACGCGCATGCATCAGCACCTGTTCAACAAGCGTCTAACGATGGTTTAAACTGGGCAGGACTTGCAGCGTGTGAATCTGGTGGGAATCCAAACATTGTAGATGCATCAGGAACATATCACGGCCTATATCAATTTGACGCTGCTACATGGCAAGCAATGGGTGGAACAGGCGTTGCATCACAAGCTTCTGCTGAAGAACAAACGATGCGTGCACAAATGTTATACGCTCAACGTGGTGCACAACCTTGGCCAACATGTGGTGCTTACTTATAATTACTTGACCGATTAAGATTATTCTTAATCGGTTTTTTTATTTTAAATAAAAACGCTATCAAAAGACGTCAAAAAGTTGTAGTCTTATATATAGAACAAAGTAATGGAGGAATTTAACGATGAACGGTTTATGGCAAACAGAAGAGAGCCGTGTAGAGTTATTAAAAACACTCGTTAAACATGATTCAATCACACATTCAACAGGAGAGAAAAGCTTCCCGGACTTAATAAAGAGTGAATTACTCAAACTCGATTATTTTAATGCACATAGTAATCACATATATTTTGCACATACTGAAGACGATCGACGTGCTGTACTTGCACATTACGCTGGTAGTGAAAATAAGGATACTGTCGTTTTAATTAGTCACTTCGACACAGTCGGTATCGATGACTTTGGAGAATATAAACAACATGCATTTGATATGGATAAAATAACAGATATTTTTAAATCTGATCATACGTACTTAAATGATGATGCCGTTGCTGATATTAAAACGGGACACTATTATTTTGGTCGTGGTAGTATGGATATGAAACCAGGTCTCGTGCTCCATATGTCTTTAATCGAAAAAGCAGCGCTTGAAAACTGGGACGTAAACTTATTACTCGTTACAGTGCCTGATGAAGAAGTTGGCTCTAAAGGAATGTTAGCAGCAGTTAAAAAAATCAATGAAATCCGAAAAGAAAAAGATTTAAATATCGTACTTCACTTAAATAGTGAGCCGACATTCCAACAAGCACCTGGTAACAATACGCACTACGTATATACTGGAACGATTGGAAAGTTAATGCCTGCAGTGTACGTTTACGGTAAAGAAACGCACGTCGGTAATGCGATGAACGGTTTAAGCTCGAATTACATTATGAGCTTCATCAATAAAAATATGGAATACAACAATTCGTTTATAGAGCGCTATGAGGATGAAGAAACACCGTTACCTGTTTCATTGATGATGCGTGATTTAAAGGCGCATTACGACGTTCAGACGCCGTTTAGAACGGTCAGTTTATATAACTTATTTATATTTAAACAAAATGCGAGTGAGATATTTAACACGTTTAACACGATTGTCAAAGACTCGGTGGATGAAGTAAATGAAGTCATTCAAACGTTTGACGATGGTATTTATAAAGAGGAAACTGTAAATGTAAACGTCTGTACGTATGAAGAGTTACTTCAACAAGCGATCGATAAATTTGGGGAAGATAAAGTCAGTGAACTACTAGAAAGTGTTTCAAACAATCAAGATGATCATTTACAATGTATCGAAGCAATCGACAAAATTATGATGTTAATGCGTCATTTAGGGCCAACAGTCGTCACGTTTTTCACTCCGCCTTATTATCCAGCAACGAACAGTTCAGAAGATATACTCGTTCAAAATATCGTCGAAACGATAAAAGAAACGAGTGACACATTGAATCGTAACGTTGAACAAGTACATTTCTTTAACGGTATTTGTGACTTAAGTTACGTGAAATATGCGACGAGTTATGAAAGTGACAGAGTATTTAGCTTAAACACTCCAACGTTTAATAAGACGTATATGATACCATTTGAAGATATTAAAGAAATATCAGCACCTGTATTAAACTGCGGTCCGATCGGTAAAGATGCACATAAAGTCACAGAGAGATTACTAAAACCGAGTGCGTTTAAAGAGTTACCTGTCATATTAGAGACAGTGATTAAACAATATTTTGTGAAGTAAAGGAGGAGTTACAATGACATTACCAATTGTGCTTACTGTGTCGAGCTATGATCCGACAGGAGGGTCTGGTGTGAATGCAGATTTAAAGACGTTTCAAAATTTAGGAGTGTACGGAATGTCTGCAATTACAAGTTTAACGGCACAAAACTCGAGTGGTATAAAAGATGTACTAGAAATACCAGATGACTTTTTAGAAGAGCAGCTTAAAAGTATATTTGATGACACAATTCCATTTGCAATGAAATCTGGAATGATCACGAGCATACCGATGATTGAAATGCTCACACAATATGTTAAACAGTATCATATACCGTTCGTCGTTGATCCGTACATTTTTACACGCGACGGGCAACGTATTATTTCAGAAGAGACGACGAGTGTGTTAAAACAACAATTACTTCATCATGCTGCAGTCGTGACACCGAATATAAACGAAGCAAAATCGTTAACAGGCATCGATATTGAGACTGAAAAAGATATCGAAACAGCAGCGAAAATCTTTTTAAGAGAAATCGGTGTAAAAGCAGTAATTATTAACGATAGTAATATGACCGGTGAAGCATGTGATTATTTATATACGAAGACGACATCGTTAAAACTTACTGAAGAAATCGTTCAAACAAAAAATAAGCGTGGAAGCGGCAGTACGTTTTCAGCGGTCATCACTGCAGAAATCGCAAAAGGGAATAGTTTAGAAGACGCGTTTAGAAAAGCGAAGCGATACGTCACTGCAGGTTTAAAAAATAGTTTAGATATCGGTAAAAAGAATGGTCCACTGAATCATTTTATCGATATCGAATAGTAAGCATTAGAAATGAGAGTCTCATTTGACTCTCATTTTTTTAATTAAACAATCAACAAAATAATTGAATGTTATATAAAAATCAGTTATACTATATTCAAATAAATAATTGAATGAGGGATTTGTTGTGATACATAGTGACAAAGTAAATGAAGTAAAAAAAGAATTAACCGAGTTACCAATCGATCAGATGGTTTCGTTTTTAAAAGCAATCGCAAATGAAAATCGAACGAAAATCGTTACTGCTCTATGTAGTGAGAAAGAGCTATGTGTATGCGATATTGCGTCTATTTTAGATATAACAATCGCAAATGCATCGAGTCATTTAAGAAAACTACATAAAGAAGGAGTCATAAAAGAGAGAAAGTCAGGGAAGCATGTGTATTATAGTTTAGATGATGACCATGTCCGTACCATTATTGAAACGACAGTTACACATATGGAGGAATTATTATGAGTGAGAAAACATATCGAATACAAAACCTCTCATGTGCGAACTGTGCAAAAACATACGAAGAAAATTTAAATCATTTAAACAGTGTCGAAGAAGCAAAAGTCGATTTTAACAGTGCAAAGATTTACATCACTGGAGATGCGACAATTGAAGAGTTAGAGCAAGCAGGTGCTTTTGACAACATCAAAGTAAGGGACGTGCAAGATTTAACCGTCACGCACGAAAAGTTTTGGAAAAAGAAAGAAAATTATCCGGTATATATATCTGCAGTTTTATTAATTGTCACTGTACTCGCTTCTTATTTTTCAGGACAAGACAGTCACTTATTTACGATTGGATATTTACTCTCAATCATCATCGGTGGATATTCGTTATTTATCGCAGGGCTTAAAAATTTAGTGCGCTTAAAGTTTGATATGAATACGTTAATGACAATAGCAGTCATTGGGGCATCACTCATTGGTGAGTGGTTTGAAGCGGCGACTGTTGTGATTCTATTTGCTGTTAGTGAAGCACTTGAACGCTACTCTATGGATAAAGCGAGAGCGTCGATTAAACATTTAATGGAACTCGCACCAAGTGAAGCAATTATCGTTAAAGATGGTATAGAAGTTATAAAAGATGTAAAAGACATTCTAGTCGGTGACGTCATGCGCGTAAAACCAGGACAAAAGTTTGCGATGGACGGAATAGTAATTAAAGGAAGCTCGACAGTAAATCAGGCATCGATCACTGGTGAAAGTAAATCGGTAGACAAAGTAAATGGTGACGAAGTATTTGCGGGTACGTTAAACGAAGAAGGTGTATTAGAAGTTGAAGTGACGAAGTTAATTGAAGATACGGAGTTATCTAAAGTCATTCATCTCGTTGAAAAAGCACAATCTGAACGTGCGTCTTCAGAAGCACTCGTCGATAGATTTGCAAAATATTATACACCGATTATTATACTCATTTCGTTACTCGTCATGTTCGCTCCACCACTTCTATTCAACACACCATGGCACGATTCGTTATATCAAGGGCTCGCGGTTCTTATTATCGGTTGTCCGTGTGCACTTGTAATATCAACTCCTGTCGCTATTGTTACAGCGATAGGGAACGCTGCACGTCACGGGGTGTTAATAAAAGGTGGTATCTATTTAGAAGAAACTGCTCGAATTGATGCGATTGCGTTTGATAAAACCGGCACGTTAACAATCGGTCAGCCTGTCGTTACAGATTTAGTAATGTTTAAAGACAATGCTTTAATAAAAGCTGCAGCGCTTGAGAAAAACTCTCAACATCCAATCGCAGTAGCAATATTAAATGAAGCGGATAAAGAACATTTAGAGTATCGTAATCTTAAAGTTGATGATTTTCAGTCGATTACAGGTAAAGGTGTAAAAGGAGTCATCGATAACCAAGACTATTATATTGGAAGTCCGAAGTTATTTAAGGAATTAGGGTTCGAAATAGATGACACAGTATCACAACTACAAGCTGAAGGTAAAACGGTAATTATTTGTGGAAGTGACAAGATTGAAGTGATTATCGGTGTAGCGGATGATTTAAGAAGTGAATCGATATCAGTATTAGATGATCTTAAGTCATTAAACATTAAAACGATGATGTTAACAGGAGATAATCATAAAACCGCTCAAATCATTGCAGACAAATGTCATATCGATGAAGTGAAGGCAGAACTCATGCCAGCAGATAAACTTAAAATCATTAATGAAGAACAAAAGAAACAAAAAATTATGATGGTCGGTGACGGTGTGAACGATGCACCTGCACTTGCTTCAGCAAATGTTGGAATCGCGATGGGCAGAGGAACAGATACAGCACTAGAAACAGCAGATATCGCATTGATGTCGGATAATTTAAATAAAATTCCTTACATCATTCGTTTAAGTAAAAAGACGTTAACAATTATAAAACAAAATATTACATTTTCATTAGGGATTAAACTAATTGCATTATTACTTGTGATTCCAGGATGGTTAACTTTATGGATTGCGATATTCTCAGATATCGGAGCGACTTTAATCGTTACTCTGAATAGTATGCGATTAATGAAAAAAAGTAGATTAAATATTTCTGAGTAGATTCAAATATATCGCCTATTTTCCTCATGTTTTATCTGTAAATGTGGTTGTAAGTATGGTACAATCACTCTTGTATATAAAATTAGAGGTGAAATTATGGCTAAAAAATGGCTGTTACCGTTAACGATGGGCCTCGTCTTGTTTTTAGCAGGGTGTGACTACTCGAAACCTGAAAACAGAGATGGTTTTTTCTTTAATACATTTGTTCAACCAATGGATAACTTACTTCATTGGCTTGGAGATCACTTAAACCATAATTATGGTCTTGCGATTATCGTATTAACGTTAATCGTGCGCTTAATCATCTTCCCATTCATGATGAAAACATACAAAAATCAAATGTTGATGCGTGAGAAGATGAAGATTGTTAAACCAGAAATGGAAGACATTCAGCGCCGTATGAAAGTTGCGACGACGCAAGAAGAAAAAATGGCTGTTCAACAAGAGATGATGGCGTTATATAAAAAACACGATATTAACCCATTAAATATTGGATGTCTACCAATCTTAATTCAAATGCCGATCGTTATGGCGTTATTCTTCGCATTAAAATATCCATCAGAGGGTGGTATTACTCAATATCCAGACTTCTTATGGATGAACTTAACAGAGCCGAGTGCGATTATGATTGCGATCGCAGTACTCGTATACGCGGTTCAAGCATATGTGTCGATGATGTTCTTACCAGAAGAACAAAAAAAGCAAATGCGACTACTTATGTTTATTTCTCCACTGATGATTCTGTGGATTTCGGTGATTTCACCATCTGCCTTACCATTATACTGGGCAGTAGGTGGTGCGTTCTTAATCCTTCAAACGATTATCGGTAACTTATATTACCGTAAAAAGGTCGATGAAGAAATGGCACCAATTTTAGCAGCACATGAAAAAGAACTTGCTGAAAAAGAAAGAAAATCACAAGGTGCAAAAGTATTACCGAATAAAAACAAAAAGAAGAAATAACAAAAACTCCGTTTAGCTATACTATAGCTAAACGGAGCTTTTTTATAATATAGGCGCGATTAAATTTGCGATTGCTTCTTTAAATTTAATCCACTTACTTCTAGATTGATAGACTTCTTTAGAAAGTATGCGTGAATGTAGCGCATCTCTTTCAAATTGAAGTCTATTTTTTATCGCTTCTTTTTCATCGAATATAAACGCGTTGACTTCGAAGTTTAGTGCGTAACTTCTGTTATCCATATTACATGATCCAATCGATACGACTTCGTCATCGATTATCATTACTTTTTGATGTAGGAAACCACGCTCATAAATGTAGACGTTTGCTCCAATCATCGCAAGCTCTCCAACGTTATGATACGTGCCCCAATATACGAATGGATGGTCTGGAAACGGTGGTATCATAATGTTAACTTCGACTCCTGACAAGAGTGCGATTTTAATCGCTTCTTTCATCGATTGGTCAGGTATAAAGTACGGTGACTGAATATAAATTGACTTTTTAGCCGAGTTAATCATTTTTAAGTATCCGTATTTAATTTGCTCCCATTCTTCATCTGGACCACTTGCTGCGATTTGCATCGTCGTCTCTCCAACGACGGGAATTTCTGGGAAGTAACGTGGATGGTGTTTTAAATTGTCACGCGTTGCGTGAGAGTTCCAATCGAGCATAAAACGTAATTGAAGAGATTTTACAGCATTTCCTTGAACACGTATATGCGTATCTCTCCAGTAACCGAACTTTTTACTTAAACCGATATATTCTTCTCCGACATTTGTACCTCCCGTATATGCAATTTTACCGTCTATAACGACGTTTTTACGGTGATTACGGTTATTCATACGAGGGTTTATAAGAGAGAGGCGGCTTGGGAAGAATGCTTCAACTTTTCCGCCATTATCACGTAACTCTTTAAAGTTTCTAAGTTTTAAAGTACGAGACCCCATATCATCATATAAAATTTTAACATCGATCCCTTCTTTTTGCTTTTTAAGTAGGGCATCATAAATTCTTTGGCCAAGTGAATCTAATCTAAAAATATAAAACTGAAAGTGAATATGGTCTTTTGCATTTTCTATATCGTGTATCATCTGATCAAAAAACTCTGTCGTTTCATAAAATGTCTCTACTTTGTTATTAGACGTTATGAATGACTGATTATTGTTTAATAACATATGGATCAGTTTACGATGTTTTTTTGCTTCTTCTGACGGAAGTATTAGCTTGTCCATCTTAATATCTTCGAGCTGCTCTGTAACGAGTGATTCTAGACCAATTTTATCTTCTTCGGATATTTTAAAATTTCTTTATTATATATCGTACGACCGAATAAGACGTATAAAATAAATCCGATAATTGGCATGAAGAAGAGGACAAATAGCCACGCCCAAACACTTTGAGCATTTTTACGCTCCCAAAAAATCATACCGATGGCGAGTACAAAGTTAATGAGTAAAATGATAAATGTAAAAATCGTTGCATAAGAAAGTGATGAGAAAAAATCAGCAACGGATTGAGAAATATTCATTAATATACTGAAATAATGCAATTTTAAAAATCCTCTCATAAATTTTTAATGTATTCGTGACAAATATGTAAAAAGTTTTTTGAATATCTATAGTAATATTACCACAGTGTCTGTATAATTATAATTAACTCGATAGGAAGGGAGAGTCATTATGAAACAAAATGACACATCCAAACTAAAAGATGCGGTTCGAGTATTGAAAGAACTTGGCATCAAAGTATCTGTTGCCCCTTCAAGACTAGAAATTATGAATCGTATTTCGAAAGTAGAACAGTTAAGATTAAACGAGAATAATATTTAAAAACGCAAACAGCTCACTGAGCTGCTTGCGTTTTTATTTGTTAAATCGAGCTTCTTTTTTACCAGATACTTCATAAAAATAAATACTTAGTACAATACCAATTCCGACCATGTTTGCCCATAAACCACTACCACCGTAACTTAAAAATGGTAACGGTAATCCAGTAATTGGTACGAGTTGAATCGTCATTCCGATATTTTGGAATATATGGAAAAACAGTAACGATAAAAATCCGATTATAAAATATCCACCGAAACTGTCGTGTGTTAACAGTGAGATTCTAAATAGTCGTAGTAATAATGAGAGTAATACGATGACGACAAAAGTCGTTCCAATAAAACCGAACTCTTCACCGACGATTGTAAATATAAAGTCCGTGTGGTTTTCAGGAATATAAATTATACCGTCCTTATACCCACGACCAGTAATTCCACCTGATCCGATTGAAATGAGTGAGTTCATCAGCTGGAAACCACTGTCAGAAACGTATTTTTCTGGTTGTAGCCAAGAGTATATTCTATCGAACTGATACGCGTGTACTCCAAGCTTATCGATTAAATCTGGTCGATATAAAATCCCAAGTATCAGTGACACACCGACTGTCGTAACGACAAATACGACCGGTAAAATGAGCCACCAACTAATTCCAGATATGAGAACCATTCCAAAGAATATCGCAACCATGACGAGCGTTGTTCCTAAGTCGTTTTGTAATAGTACTAACAACATTGGTAATGCGGAAACAACTGCCATTTTACCGAGTAATTTAACGTCTAATGATAAGTCATCTTCTATCTTATATTTGTTATGTTGGCTGATGACGTATGCAAGTGCCATAATATATATGATTTTCATAAATTCAGAAGGCTGAACACTAAAGAAACCGAACTGATACCAGCTTTTTGCACCGTTAATAATAGGGGTAATACTTTCAAATGGAGAAAAGTGTAGAAACACTAAACTCAAAATACCAAAGCATATATGCCCCAAATATAATCTTTATAAAAATGGAACGGAATGAGCATTAAAATAAATGCAATTAAAAATCCAAATAAGTAAAATAATAATTGTCGTTGAGCGAAATTTGTTGAATACTGTTCGCTCGTCATCGCACTGCTAATAATGAATATGCTAATCGCTGCGAGCATAATAAGTATAAAAATAAGTGTCCAATCAATACGAGATAATATATTTAAACTTTGACGGGAATACTTTTTTTGATTCAATAGCTTCACCTAAATCTGTGGTAATCTAATATGTAGGACTCGTGTCCGTCTAATAATTATAACAGTATTTTATTAAAATTATAGGAATGAATATCATGATATCATTAACAATTAAAAAAATCTCCGAACTATGCGGAGGTAAGTTGAACGATAAAGCAAAAGAAATTGAAAATACAGAGATTCACGGAGTCTCAATCGATACGAGAACGATTGAAACAAATAATATGTTTGCACCGTTCGTCGGTGAAAATGTCGATGGACATGATTTTATATTGAATGCGATTGAATCAGGTGCATGTGTTTCTTTATCTGAAAAAGAAAATGTTGATGCACCACTAATTATAGTAAAGGACGTTCAAAAAGCACTTGGCGACATCGCAAGAGGATATTTAAACACGTTAAATACAAAAGTCGTTGCGATTACTGGGTCTAACGGTAAGACGACGACAAAAGATATGATAGAATGTGTATTAGCACCTCATTTTAACGTTCAAAAAACGATTGGAAATTACAACAATGAAATTGGAATGCCACTGACGATTTTTAACACGAAAGCCGATACGGATATTTTGATACTAGAAATGGGAATGGATAATCTCGGAGACATCCATTATCTATCATCTATTGCTCGTCCTGACATTGCGATTTTAACGAATGTTGGAGAATCTCACATTGAAAAGTTAGGGTCTAAAGAAAACATCGCAAAAGGGAAGTATGAAATTGTCGATGATTTAAAAGACGACGGGTTATTTATCTACTCTAATGACTATGTCGAACTTGAAAAACTTGTTAATAAAGATACACCTTATGAACAGGTTACAGTCGGTTTAACTGATAAAAATGACCTCGTCGTAAAAAACATTAAAGAAGATAAAAACGGTGTGAGTTTTATACTAAATGGACTTGAGTATTCAATCCCGTCACTTGGTAAGCATAACGCCGTTAACTCGAGTTTTGCGATCGCTCTTAGCAAGCATTTTAATATTAGTGAATCGGATGTAAAGAAAAGTTTAGAACAGTTAACAATCACAAATATGCGTATGGAACAGCATATCGATGAGACTGGTGCTTTAATTATTAACGATGCGTATAACGCAAGTCCTTCATCGATGAAAAGTGCAATTGATACAGTACGTCACTTAGATTATAAAAATAAAGTACTCGTTTTAGGAGATATATTAGAACTCGGTAGTTATAGCAACCAACTTCATGAGTCTGTTGGAGCATATATAAATGAGGATAACAACTTTACGCATATTTTCACTTATGGTGAACATGCGAAAACGATTCATGATACGATTCAAAAAGAAAATACACAACATTTCGAGTCGATAGAACAGTTAAAAGATACTTTGAATTCGTTAAAAGATGAAAATACAGTCGTACTATTAAAAGCATCTCGAGGTATGAAACTCGAAAGACTAATCAGTGAATAGTTGTTGTACAATGATGTTTAAAATGATAGCATTAAGTAGTTATGCATTATGAGATAATAGTTAAGAGTCAAAGGAGACTATACATTTGAAATTTTTTGAAGCACTAGGTGTAAGTGATGAAACAATACTTGCACTTGAAGAAATGGGGTTTGAAACTCCAACTCCGATTCAAGAGGAGAGTATTCCTTTCGCATTAGAAGGAAAAGACATATTAGGACAAGCACAAACAGGTACAGGAAAAACTGGAGCGTTCGGTATTCCACTCGTTGAAACAATCGAGCGTGGACAAGGAACGCAAGCGTTAATTTTAGCGCCGACAAGAGAACTTGCGATGCAAGTGAGCGAGCAGCTAAAGCATTTCTCTAAATATAAAAAGTTAAAAGTATCTGTTATTTTCGGAGGCGTATCAATCGAACGCCAAATTTCAGAGTTAAAAAGACACCCTGAAATCATCGTCGGGACTCCAGGACGAGTCATCGACCATATTAAACGTCGTACGTTAAAACTAAAACACATCACTAAATTCGTATTAGACGAAGCGGATGAAATGATGAACATGGGCTTTATCGACGATGTTAAGTTTATAATGGACCGTTTACCTGAGGGTGATCGTCAAACGTTACTATTCAGTGCAACGATGCCTAAAGCGATTCAAGAACTCGTCACACGTTTTATGGATGAACCGAAAATCGTAAAAACGATGAATCAAAACCAATCTGATCCACAAATCGAAGAGTATTATACGATTGTGAAAGAGTTAGAAAAACTCGACGTATTCGTCGACTTTTTAGACGTTCATCGCCCGAAACTTGCGATCGTATTTGGTCGTACGAAACGTCGTGTAGATGAACTGACGAGTGCATTAATCGCTAAAGGATATTTAGCAGAAGGACTTCACGGAGATATTACTCAGTCAAAACGACTCGAAGTGTTAAAGAAGTTTAAAAATGACGCACTACAAATTTTAGTTGCAACAGACGTTGCTGCACGTGGACTCGACATTACAGGTGTTACACACGTGTATAACTTTGATATTCCTCAAGACGCTGAAAGTTACACGCATCGTATCGGTCGTACAGGACGTGCTGGTGAGAGTGGTGTCGCGTTAACGTTTGTTAACCCAATCGAAATGGGGTACCTACGTTTAATTGAAGAGACGAAAGGTAAACCGATTCGTCCGCTACGTCCGCCATTTAAAGAAGAAGTAAAAGCGGCGCAAGCAGAAGTCATGATCGATAAAGTAAGAAAATACGAAGGAAAAGAAATTGACGAAGAAGTATACGAATTATCTAGAAAATTAGTCGAAACGTTCGATCCTTTAGATATTATTACTGCTTTTGTGAGTGAATATGTCAACGAAAAAGAAGACGACGCGATTCAATTATCATTTGAAAAGCCTCTACCAAGACGCGCAACAGCAAAACAGTCTGGTGGAAAACGTCGTGACTATAATCGCGGTAAAAAAGGTGATAGAAACAACCGTCGTAAACCGCAAAAACGTGACAACCGCAACCGTGACAGATCGAATCATAAGAAAACATTTAAACAATTTATGAAGTAGTTTAGAGCGCCGTCTGGCGCTTTTTTTAATTTATATTAAAAAATAACTCATGTATAATAGATTAAAAAAGGAGTGTTCGCATGGAATCTGTCGATAAAAATCTACGTCCGTATATGCAACTTAGAGCAGTGCTCGACGGATTAGTTATCTTTTTACTTCCGACGATTTATATCGTCGTGTCTTATATATTAGATTTTCATTTTAAATTATCATTAATCATTTATGTCGTACTGATTTTACTTTATGTCGTATTCCGTGTTTTATTACGTCCGATTTTATATACGAGAATTACAAAAATCGGTGTATATGATGACTATTTAATCGTTAAAAAAGGCTTTTTCTTTATAGAAACGGTATTGTATCCGATTGAACGTGTACAAATCGTTGAATTAGAAAAAGGATTTATTGCAAGACGATTTAATCTCGCAAAAATAGAATTAACAAATGCTGCATATACCGTTCGTTTACCAGAAATTGAAACGGTTCGGGCCGAGAAACTAAAAGATACGATTATCACGCGTTTAAAAGAGGTGGATAGTGATGTCTAACGTTCATAAATTACATCCTGTATCTTATGTTTTAACTATAATCGATGTATTTAAAAGATATTGGTACGTATTCATATTGACTATTTACAACCTCGTGACGAGTAAATTACAAGAAGGTGTACTAACAGATAACGCTTTTGGAATCATCTTAATGATCATCAGTATCTTTTTAATTATTACCGGTATCATTGAAAAGTGGACAGTGCGTTATTGGTTTGAAGCAGACAAGGTCATTTATAAATCTGGGCTGTTCGTTAAGAATGAACGTGAGTTAAGTATCGATCGTATTCAAAGTATCGATATTACTCAACCAATACTCGCTCGACTATTTAACGTCGCAGTTGTGCACATTAAAAGCCCAGCTGAAAGTATTTCCCTACCTGGTGTGAAATACGATATGGCAGAGTCGATTCGAACATATGTGTATCAGCAAAAAGAAGATGAAAACTCTTCTCAAGTACATGAAGAAGTCGAAAATGAATCGTATGAAACTAACAAGAGTACAGATTTTAAATTAAATGAAGCAGAAGTCGTCTACGAAATTTCGCCAAAAGAAATGCTATTGCTTATCGCAACGAGTGGAGGGCTAGGAATGTTTTTAGCAGCTGTAGCTGGGGGACTTGGGTACTTCGGGTTTGATAAGATTATTGTAAATGCAATTGAATCACTCCAAGGACTCGTGGGATCGTTATTTATACCGATTCTAATTGCGATAGGAATTGTCATTTTATTTATTGGAATAATTATCGGTGGCATCATCATATTTGCCAGATACTACGGTTACCAAATTAAAAAGCATAAAGAAGACTTTATTATTCAGTACGGTTTACTCGAGAGAAAAACAATTACGATTAATAAGAAACGCATTCAAAATATTTCTGTAAGAGAAGACGGATTATTTGAGCGTCTATTTAAAATTCATGCGTTATATGTCGGAATTACGAGCAACGACTTTTCTGATGAAGACGTTGGAGACGTTGTGTTGACTCCTGTTATTAGACAAAGAGAGAGTTATAAATTTTTAAATGAACATTTTAGTGAGTATAATATCAAACGACCTGAACCGAGTGTTCCGATTAGGGCATATAGGAGATATTTCCAAGTCTCGCTCTTTGTACTTTTTATGGTCTTTTCAATCACGAGTGGTATTCTTTACTACTATGATCAAATGATCGCATTATATATCGTACTTCTAGTCGGTGTGTTTATAATAGTTTTAACTATTATTAGTGGCATATATTCAGCTAAAAATAGCGGTGTTCGTATCGAAAATGGAGATTTAAATATGTTAACGACGTCTTCATTTAAACGCAGTCATTACATTTTTAAACGCAGTAAAATTATCGACTGCGCGATTCGCCAAACGATATTTACAGAGCATGCAAACCTCGGAACTATTGAAGTGAAAACAGCGTCTGGTCTTATACCTACAACGGTTGACGTAAAACATTTAGAGTATAAAGAAGCAAGTGAAATATTCGACTATGTGAGAAAGGGAGTTCAGAATGGAGAAAGTATCTAGAAAAGCGATTAACTACTGGAGAATTCAAGCTGTATTCGGACTTCTAGTCGCACTCGTCGTTATTATCATTTGTGGTGTTCTAGCATATTTCTTTGACTTTCTACACATTCCAGCGATGATTGTCGGAGGAATTGCGGGACTTTATCTTCTATATGAAGTGATCTATAAAATGTGGGTTCATCCGAGTTTATTTTATAAGTATTTTGAATTTAAATTTACAGATGAAGTACTCATCGTTAACGATGGTATATTTAACCGTAAGCACACGGTCATCCCACTTTTTAGAATCCAAAATGTAGACGTAACAGAAGGTCCAATCATGAGTAAATTCGGGTTAAAAGGCATTAGTATCTCGACTGCAGGTGGGGGTACGTACCTCCCTGAATTAGAAAAGGACCGTGCCGATGAAATTCGTACGATGATTAGAAGTATCGTAAAAGCAAACCGAAAAAGAGAAAAAGCAATTCTTAAAGAGGATGAAGTACATGATTAATGGTCTCGGCACAGATATTATCGAAATTGAACGTATTCAATCAGTGAATAAAGACAACCGTTTGGCACGTCGTATTTTAAGCGATGAAGAACTCGCAAAGTATGATTCAATTAAAAATACCGAGCGAAAACTTGAGTATTTAGCCGGGCGCTTTGCAGGGAAAGAAGCATACGCAAAGGCAGTTGGAACAGGGATAGGCACTTTAAACTTTAAACATATTGAGATTTTAAACGACGATGATGGAAAACCGTATATAGTAAATACAAATTCACTGATTTCAATATCCCACTCTAAACAATACGCGACAGCGACTGTCATTATAATGAGTGATAATTAAGGAGAGTATAATTATGGAAAATAGATTTTATCGAGATGCATACGTTGAAGTCGATTTAGATCGAATATACCGTAACTATTTAGAAGTTCAGCGACTACACGAAGATAAGACATTTATTGCTGTTGTGAAATCTAATGCATACGGACATGGTGCTGTAAGAGTAAGTCAATTTTTAGAAGAAAAAGGGGTAGACTTTTTTGCGGTTGGAACACTCGATGAAGCGATTGAACTAAGAATGCACGGTATAAAATCTAAAATACTCATTCTTGGAATCATCAACCCAGAACATATAAATAAAGCGATCCAGCATCGCATCGCGCTCACAGCTCCAAATTTAGAGTGGCTTGAAGCGGCATTAAAACATAATACCGGTGAGTATGACAAAAACGTATGGATTCATATTAAAGTGAATAGCCATATGAACCGTTACGGTACAGATGATGTAGAAGAAATTAAAGAGATGATCAAAAAAATAGAAGCGTCAGATCACTTTGTATATGAAGGTATTTTTTCTCATCTTGCACTTGCTGCATCGACGTCTTATGGTGCACAAAAAGAAATTGACAAATTTAAAACAATTGTAGAATCAGTAAAACGTCCACAATTTGTACACGTATTAAATTCAGCGGGTTCATTACTGTTTAATAGTGATTTTACAAATGCAGTCCGAGTAGGAATTTCATTATATGGCTATTATCCAAGCTTAATGGTCAAAGAGAAATCACAAATTCCACTTAACCCTGCGTTACGACTGATCACACACGTTGTCGATACGCACGACTTAAAGAAAAACGACTTTGTCGGTTACGATGAGACATTTATCGTCGATAGCGATACGAAAATTGCGACGATTCCGATCGGATACGGCGATGGCTTATTAAGAAAACATACAGGATATACTGTAAAAGTGAACGAAAAAAACCATCCATTTGTCGGCCGTATTTGTATGGATGCTGCGATGATTGAAGTAGATGCTAAAGTAGGTGATGAAGTCATCGTTATTGATAACCATTACGATAGTCCACAATCACTTGAGCGCTTTAGTGCACACGTCGGCACAATACCGTATGAATCGACAAATTTACTAACGAGACGATTACCACGCGTATACAAACAATCTGGCGAAATGGACGTATCCAATGAAATCTTAAAATAATTCAGAGAATGTTACTTATTATGTTAAAATATAAGTAATGTTATAGGTGATAAAGGGAGAGGATTATTGTGAGTTCATATATGTTAGACAAATCAATACAACAGTCTATGAAAGACGGTTATCTAGAGATGTCTGAACTTAACTTAATAATCGCTAGAGAAGGTTTTCATCTTGAATGTGAGGTAGAACATATTTACTCCCAAAAGCTTCAAAATGAACAAAATAAAAACAATAACAAAAGAGATGGTGAGTAGATGAAACGTGGAGAAGTATACCTAGCTGATCTTTCTCCAGTTCAAGGCTCTGAACAGGGCGGTAAACGCCCTGTTGTTATTATTCAAAATGATACGGGGAACAAGTTTTCACCGACGTTAATCGTTGCAGCGATAACGGGTAAAATTGATAAAGCGAAAATACCGACACACGTCGAAGTAAATGCTGAAAAGTATAACTTTAAGACCGACTCGGTAATATTGCTAGAGCAAATTCGAACGATAGATAAGACTAGGTTACAAGAAAAACTTACATATTTAGATGATGAGAAGATGAAAGAAGTAGATAAGGCGATTCAAATCAGCCTTGGTCTAGACGATGATTCAAACAAAAAGCAAAAGAAGAAACATCGTAAATCGAAGTAAGCATTACATACATATTAATGAATAGGAGGAGCACTATTGACCTACATTGACAAACTTGCAAAAGAATACGAAACGATACTACAACTATTTATTTATGAAAATGCAGTAGATGAGGCAATCGCACGATGCCAAACGTTCAGTCAAAATGTCATTGAAATAGACACTTCTCCTGAAGAAATCGTATCTTTACATATTCAAATGCTCAATCATTTACATATTAACGACGGTGAAGAAATAAAAAAGTCGTTAGAAATTCTTGAAGAAGTCATGATATCATTCGGATTTACGTACCGTGATTATCGAGCAATGCTCGATCAAATTAATCATCATGATCAAGAATTAGAAGTCGCTGCAAGTGTTCAGCGCACGATGTTAAAGTCGGAAATTCCAATCATCGATAACTCACAGCTCGGTGCGATTAGTGTCGCTGCAGGAAAAGTAAACGGAGATTACTTTAACATATTAAAACAGTATGACGATAAAGTAGGTATCGCAGTTGCAGATGTCATCGGGTCAGGTATCCCTGCATCTATTGCGATGGCGATGTTAAAGTTCTCATTAGAACTCTCACATTTAACGTATAGTCCTCACCGCGTGTTAGAAAAAATCAACGACTTAGTCGAACAAAACATCAATAAAAATATGTTTATTACGATGTTTTATGCCGTTTATGATTATAAAAATTTTGAACTTACATACGCAAGTGCTGGTCACGAGCCCGCATTAATATATCGATATGAAGACGACATTTTTGAAACACTCGATACGAGAGACCTTGTCCTCGGTGTGATGCATGGCGTTTCCTATAAAGAAAGTACAGTTTCACTTAATGATAAAGATATGATTTTCATCTACACTGATGGAGTCTCAGAATTAAGAAAACACGACGGTACATTTATAGATATGGAAGACGTTAAAAATATGATTCGTGATAATCGCGACGAACATCCGCAAGATATCGTCCGAAATCTCTATCAGCATCTTACTCGTATGCAAGATCAGACTCGAAAAGATGATTTAACGTGTATTTTAATTAAGACGCTACATTAACGTTTATTAAAAAATCAAAACGGGTATCGTATTACTATATATTTGTCTGAAATGGAGTAGGATTACTGTTATGAATATTAAAATTGAAGTAAAAGAGGCACAAGAAGTATTTTTTGTGAAAGTCGGAGGAGAACTCGACATTTATACAGTGCCCGAATTAAAGAAAGTATTTAACCCGATTGTCTCAGAAGGCTCTCATAACTTACACGTCGATTTAAGTGACCTTACATATATGGATTCAACAGGACTTGGCCTTTTTGTTGGAACACTCAAAGATTTAAATCAGTTTAATAATGAGTTAAGAATTTCAGGTGCAAACGATCGTGTTATGAAATTATTTGAAATAACAGGACTAAGCGACTTGATTCAAATCACGCAATCGGGAGCGAATGTAGATGAGTAAAAATTATGAATATATAGAAATGAAAATACCTGCAAAACCAAAATACGTAGGGCTCGTTCGCCTAACGTTATCTGGTATTTTAAATAGCGCTGGCGCGACATACGAAGAAATTGAAGATACGAAGATTGCTGTTAGTGAAGCGGTAACGAACGCAGTGAAGCATGCATATTCTGATAGTGATAATGAAATTACAATCGGATTTGCGGTATCAGCGGGTCGTGTTGAAATTATCGTTCAAGATTCTGGAAAAAGTTTTGACTATGAAACGGTAAAAAAAGAACTTGGACCGTACAAAGAGTCTGATTCTGTAAGTTTTTTAAGAGAAGGAGGACTTGGGCTTTTCCTAATTGAGACACTAATGGATGATGTGAACGTTAGACGTACACAAGGCGTGACAATTAGTATGGTGAAGTACATTGGTGAAGGTCAGGTGCAAAAAGATGGAGCAATCACAAACTAGAAAAGAACTTTCACGTGATGAAATTAATCGCTTAATTACTGAATATCAAGAAACTGGAAGCGATGAAGCACAGACGCGTTTAGTTTATCATTATGAAAAACTCATCGAGTCACTCGCATATCGATATTCAAAAGGGCAATCGCATCACGAAGACCTCGTACAAGTCGGTATGATTGGATTGCTCGGTGCAATTAAACGATTCGATTTATCTTTTGAGCGTAAATTCGAAGCATTTCTAGTACCGACAGTTCTCGGAGAAATCAAACGTTATTTAAGAGATAAAACGTGGAGTGTTCATGTCCCGAGGCGTATTAAAGAGCTTGGTCCAAAAATCAAACGTTCTACAGATGAGTTAACGAATGAGCTAGAGCGATCACCATCTGTTAAAGAAATCGCAGAATATATCGGTGCAACAGAAGAAGAAGTACTCGAAGCGATGGAGATGGGACAAAGTTACAATGCGTTAAGTGTGGATCACTCGATTGACGCAGATAACGAAGGTTCATCTGTGACGTTACTCGACGTAATGGGTGAGGAAGATGATAATTATGCTCAAACCGAGGAACGTTTACTCATAGAAAAGTTATTACCGATTTTATCTGAACGAGAACAACAGATTATACGATATACATTTTTAGAATCTCTAAGTCAAAAAGAGACTGGCGAAAAAATCGGTTTAAGCCAAATGCATGTATCAAGATTACAACGTGCAGCACTTAAAAAGTTGAGAGATTCTGTTAAAAATACTGATATAGATATTTAAGCCTAATCATAATGATTAGGTTTTATTGTTTAGGAGGACATTATGAACGAAGCATTAGTTAAAGAGTTATCGAGTAAATTAAAAATTAAATCAGAGTATGTATTAAACGTACTCAATATGTTAGAAGAAAATGCGACGGTGCCTTTTATCGCACGTTATAGAAAAGAACAAACTGGCGGTCTCGATGAAGTTTCAATTAAGCAAATTTCTGATGAGTACAACTATCTAGAAGAATTAGAAAAAAGAAAAGAAGATGTCATTCGTTTAATCGACGAACAAGGACTACTCACTGAGGATCTAAAAAATCAAATATTTCGACAAACATCTCAAGCACGTGTTGAAGATTTATATCGTCCGTTTAGACAGAAGAAGAAAACACGCGCAACAGAGGCAAAACGTAAAGGGTTAGAGCCACTTGCTGAAATGATTTATAAACAAGATGTTGATCCTAAAGATATTTATAAAGAGGCAGAACAATATATTAACGAAGAAGTGAAAACTGTAGAAGACGCTGTTGCTGGGGCAAAAGATATAATCGCAGAAATAATTTCGGATAACCCACAACACCGTATGTACATACTAAGCGTCATTCAAAATCACTCAGAAATTACATCAACTGAGAAAAAGGAACACGATGACAAAACGCAAATTTTTGAAATGTATTATGACTATAGTGAACGCGTAAAGACAATACCATCCCACCGTATACTTGCAATGAATCGTGGAGAGAAAGAAGATGTGTTACGCATCGGTTTCAAACATGATGACGATAAAATTACCAGTTATTTATATCGCCAAGAATTAAAAGAAAAAAGTAAGACCAAAGAATTGATAGAAGAAACAATCGATGATAGCTTAAAACGTTTAATCTTACCAAGTTTAGAACGTGAAATACGTAATGAGTTAACGAAAAAAGGAGAAACGCATGCGGTAAATATTTTCGAAGAAAACTTAAAAAGTTTACTTCTACAGCCACCACTTAAAAATCATACGATTTTAGGTGTTGACCCAGCGTTTCGAACAGGGTGTAAGCTCGCAGTTATCGATTCAAACGGTAAGTTCTTAGAGAAGAATGTTATTTATCCGCACAGCTCTAAAAACACGGATAAAAGCGAAGTGATTTTTAAAAATATTATTGAAAAAAATAAAGTCACATTAATTGCAATCGGTAACGGAACAGCATCGAGAGAAACTGAAGAATTCGTTGCGAACTTTTTAAAGAAGTATGAAATAGAAGTGCCGTTTATTATCGTAAATGAAGCGGGGGCTTCTGTGTATTCAGCGTCGGACGTTGCACGTGAAGAATTTCCAGATTTTGAAGTTGAAGAAAGAAGTGCGGTATCAATTGCACGTCGTATTCAAGATCCACTTGCTGAACTTGTAAAAATCGACCCGAAATCATTAGGAATTGGACAATATCAACACGATATTAATCAAAAGTTCTTAAATGAGTCGCTAGATTTTGTAGTTGAAACAGCAGTAAACCAAGTTGGTGTAGATGTAAACACTGCGTCTTATAGATTACTTGAGCATGTTTCTGGATTAAACAAAACAATTTCAAAAAATATTGTAGAGTATAGAGAAACTGAAGGGATTACGAAACGATCAGACCTTAAAAAAGTAAAAAGACTAGGACCGAAAACGTTTGAGCAAGCTGTCGGATTTTTAAGAATCGTCGGTGGAGAAGAAGCACTCGACCAAACACCAATTCACCCGGAGCAATATAAAAACACATATGCATTACTAAAAACAGTCGGGGCATCGATCGATGAGCTCGGTGAAGAGAGTATTAAGGAAAAGTTAAATACACTCGATAAACGTAAATATAGTGAAGAAAATGATATTGGACTTCCGACATTAAACGATATTATCGATAGTTTAATTGCGCCTTTAAGAGACATCCGAGATAAGTACGACACACCGATTTTAAAAAGTGACGTGTTAGAACTTTCGGATTTAAAAGAAGGTATGAAGCTATCTGGAACAGTAAGAAATGTTACAGACTTCGGAGCATTCGTTGATATCGGAGTCGGTCAAGATGGTCTTGTCCATATTTCACAACTAGCCAATCGATATGTAAAACACCCACTCGACGTTGTGAGTAGTGGAGATATCGTTGAAGTCTCTGTTTTATCAGTAGATGAAAAGAAAAATAGAATATCATTAACGATGAAAAAGTAATTAAAAAGAGTGAAGCTTTTGCTTCACTCTTTAGTTATTTATTTTAGTCTTTTTTAACTTGCACTGGTTTACCTTCGAATGGGTGATCTCCATTTACTAGGTCAACATCGTTGATGTCAATGCCGAGTGCCTCTGCGACACCTTTACCGTATTCTTCGTCTGCTTGGTAACAGTTGAAGATGTGACGCTTTTTAATGTGCTCTTCAACGCCTGCCATTTCAATTGCAGTGTTTTTGAAGATTGTTTGTTTACCTTCTTCAGATTGAAGACGGAATAATTTACCTGGTTGCTCGTAGTAGTTATCGTCGTCTTCACGGAAGTCGTACTCATATACTTGACCGAGCTCTAAGTTTAATTCAGGTTGTTTTGCATCTTTTTGTGAATTGTGTGCACCGTAACTATTTGGATAATAGTTGATATGTGAACCTAAGTTACCGTCAACTCTCATCGCACCGTCACGGCTGAATGGGCATACGTTAGCTGCACCTTTTGGTGAGTTTACCGGAATTTGGTGATGGTTTACACCTAAGCGGTAACGCTGAGTGTCTCCGTATGAGAATAAACGACCTTGTAACATTTTGTCTGGTGAGAATCCAAGACCAGGAATGATGTTTGTTGGTGCAAACGCTGCTTGTTCTACTTCTGCAAAGTAGTTGTCAGGGTTTTTATTTAACTCGAACTCACCAACTTCGATTAATGGGAATTCACCTTTATACCATACTTTTGTTAAATCGAACGGGTTGTGGTAATGATTTCTTGCTTGCTCTTCAGTCATTACTTGGATGAACATTTTCCATTTAGGGAAGTCTCCATCTTCAATCGCGTTGTATAGGTCACGTTGTGAAGATTCACGGTCTTTACCGACAACATCTACTGCTTCTTCAGCAGTGTAGTTACGAATACCTTGTTGTGTTCTAAAGTGGAATTTCACCCATACACGTTCGTTATCTTCGTTAATCATCGCGTAAGTGTGTGATCCGAATCCATGCATATGACGGAAGTCTGACGGGATACCACGGTCAGTCATAAGAATTGTCACTTGGTGTAATGCTTCAGGTAGTGACGTCCAGAAATCCCACTGAGAATTCGGGTTATTCATGTTTGTACGTGGATCACGTTTAACGACGTGGTTTAAGCTTGGGAATAATTTAGGGTCGCGGAAGAAGAATACAGGTGTGTTGTTACCAACTAAGTCCCAGTTACCTTCTTCAGTGTAGAACTTAAGTGCAAATCCGCGAATATCACGTTCAGCGTCAGCTGCACCGCGTTCACCAGCTACAGTTGAGAAACGAGCGAACATTTCAGTTTTCTTACCAACTTCTGAGAAAATCTTTGCTTTAGTATATTTAGTAATATCATTTGTTACTGTGAATGTACCGTAAGCACCAGATCCTTTAGCGTGCATACGACGCTCTGGAATTACTTCGCGGTCGAAGTGTGCCATCATATCTAAGAAATAAGGATCTTGCATAACGATTGGACCACGTGGGCCAACTGTCATTGTGTTCTCACGATCACCTACAGGGTTACCGAATAGAGTCGTTAACTTTTCTTCTTCAGGGTTATAGTGTTTTGACATAATAAACCTCCAAAATTAAATTAGAATAATTCTAAATAAAGTATAGCATAATGATTTTCATGGTGCAAATATCAAAGTGGATTTAATACCTTCATTATATATAACAAAAATAAATTATGCATATTATATGTTTATAAAGATAATATTGAAAAAGAATCATGAGCGACTAAGAAGTTTTAAAACAGTTGTTGACATGACCCATAATAGCTCTTATAATAGATAACGTTATCTCATTAAGCGGTTGTGGCGGAATCGGCAGACGCGCTAGGTTGAGGGCCTAGTGGGAGTTAAATCCCGTGGAGGTTCAAGTCCTCTCAGCCGCATATACATTTTTACTTGCATTAAGTTAAGCGATCATGTATAATAATTAAGCGTTAACCAAATTGAAGGTTGCGCAGAGAAAATAAAAATAAAAACTTTTAACTTTTCTATTGACTTAGTTTTTCAACTCTGTATAATAGTAAGAGTTGAAACAAAAACGCGGGTGTAGTTTAGTGGTAAAACCTCAGACTTCCAATCTGATGTCGGGAGTTCGATTCTCCTCACCCGCTCCATTATA
>NZ_CAVG010000024.1 GCF_000438455.1 Nosocomiicoccus massiliensis | reverse complement strand
GGAGACGGTAATGTCTATTACTTTAGTTAGTTAAAAGATTAACGAAGAAATGTAGAAGGTGAAAATTATGTCAAAGTCACGTACATATGATGTGACAATAAAAAGTTTTAATAAAAAAGGTCAAGGAGTTACGAAGTATCGTAGAGATGATTGGGAAGGTAAAGGTAAGAATTTACGTTTAACAATCCCTCGTACAATTCCTGGAGAAGTGGTTCGTGTTGAAGTGCCAAATGCTATGAACCGTAAAAGTGCATTTACGCGTCCAATTGAAATTATAAAAAAAGATGAAAACCGTATCGACGCACCGTGTAAATATTTTGATATATGTGGTGGATGTCAGTGGCAACATTTTGATTATAATGCGCAACTAAAAGTAAAAGAAAATGCGGTTAAAATGCATATAGAAAACAATGGTTTCGACCCTTCAGCGATTCGTCCAATTATCGGTGCAGAAAATATGTGGCGCTATCGTAACAAAATGGAGTTTACTTTTGGTAGTAGCGGTGAACTAGGTCTCCATGAAATGGACAACTTTAGAAATATTATCGACCTTGATTCATGTTTAATTGCCGGTAGTGAGACTGAAAAAGTGATGAATATCGTCTCAGAGTGGGCAAAACAAAGTGGTATTAAAACGTACAACAAAGATACGAAAGAAGGAATTTTACGTTACTTAATGGTGCGTGAATCTCAACATACAGGAGAAGTTATGTGTGCGATATTTGCTGCAGATGATCCAGAGCCGTATGAAGAAGAAATTAATAAACTATTAAAAACTTTAGTATCTGAAATAGAAAATATCGAAAGTATTACGTGGTCAAAAAATACGGATTTAGCTGATATGACACAATCAGAACGCACCGTCGTCTTACACGGTAGAGATTATATTCACGATGAAATGTACGGATTTAACTACCGTCTATGGTTTGATACGTTCTTCCAAACAAATCCAAGACAAGCTGAAAAATTAGTAGATCTTGCGATAGAATTTGCAAATCCAACGAAAGACCAGTCGATGATTGACTTATTCTGTGGAGTAGGAACGTTCTCATTACCATTTGCAACGCGTGTGAAAAGACTCGCTGGAATTGAAATAGTCGAGACTTCTATAGAATCAGCGAAACAAAACGCTGAAGATAACGATGTTACTAATACTTATTTCCTCGCAAAAGACGCTAGACGCGGTATCGACGAAGTGCTAGAAAACTGGGGTAGACCAGACGTCATCATGCTCGACCCACCACGATCAGGTGCAGGTGGAAAAGTAATGCGTAGAATCGGGCGTCTACAAACAGATAGAGTAGTATACGTTTCATGTAACCCAGAAACATTCGCAAAAGATATCACATGGCTCAGAGACTTTGGCTATGAACTAAAAATCGTACAACCTGTAGATTTATTCCCGCATACAGTGCATGTTGAGTTGGTGGCGTTATTGTCTAGGGTGGATGAATAGGAAGAGTTGAAGTGGTGGTAGCATAAGGTTTTCCTGTGGTTTTGGAGAATATCCAAAAGAAGAGTTTAAACATTATGTAGTGAAGGAAGAATTGAAGAAACGAAGGATAGCACACATTAGTAAAAATGGACAGAGGCGAAATTACAGTAGCAATCACAGTTTGGCTCAGATAGTATTTTGTGAAAACTGCGGGGAAATATTTAGAAGAGTCCATTGGAATAACCGTGGGAAGAGGTCAATCGTTTGGCGGTGCGTCAGTAGGCTTGAAAATAAAGGAGTGTTTTGTGATGCGCGAACAGTTAGAGAAGATGACTTAAAGCAAGCAGTTATCCAAGCGATAAATGTTGTTGTTGATAATATTTATAAACGAAGAGAAGAAAAGCAACGACTTTAGATAGAGATTGCAGAACAAGATAATGGAAGAGAGCGACTGGAGCAAATAGTGGCTTCACTGAAAGAACAAACATGTGAGCTAGAAATCTATGATGAGCAGCTTGTCAAGCGGATGATTGAAAAGATTACTGTCCACCCTGAGAAATTGGAGGTAGAATTTAAGTCTGAAATGATTGTTGAAGTGAAAAAATAATATAAGTGTTTAATTAGCCTACCTTAATGATGTGCTACCC
>NZ_CAVG010000023.1 GCF_000438455.1 Nosocomiicoccus massiliensis | reverse complement strand
GAATAATTCCTATCGACACATTAGTGCACCGTATGGCTATAAAGTTATAAATAATAATCTAGAAATTGATGAAAAGGAAGCAAGGATTGTCCGAGATATTTTTTAAAGCTATCTGGCTGGGAAAGGGACTTATCGCATTGCTAATAAACTCAATTCTCAAAAGGTAACTCCTCCAAGAAAAGAGGTGTGGCGAGATAGTACGATTTTGTATATTTTGACGAATGAACGATATGTCGGGGATTTCTTGTATCAAAAAACATATACTGATTCGGAATTTCAACGTCATGTTAACGACAGTGACGTTGGTATGCTATACATTCCAGATAATCATGAGACTATTATTTCAAGAGAAGACTTTGAAAGAGTTAAGGATTTACTCAGTAATCGAAGTGAAACCAAAGTAAGTCGAGGCAATACTGTCTACCCCTTAACGAAGAAAATAATATGCGGTCATTGTGGAAGTAATTATAAAAGGAGAATTCACTATTCCACTAATCAAAGCACTTACATAGCTTGGTGCTGTCCTACGCATATCAATAACAAGGAACAATGCCCGATGAAATTTATAAAAGAAACTGATGTTCAAACAGCATTCATGACTATGGTAAACAAACTAATATTTGCTAGACAAGAACTTATTGAAGAAACAATAGGCGCTTTAAGTGAAACATCTTTTGTCACTCAAAACCGGTTGAATCTTGTAGAAGAAAAAATTATGGATTGTCAGAATAACATCCAAACACTTACGGAACTTAATAGTAGTGGGTTAATAGATTTTGAATTTTATCATCAGCATTTGAATCGAATGGAACAGGAAAAGAAGAATCTGTTGAACGAGAAACGAACTGTTCTTGAGGAAGATGAGAATAAATTGATTAGATTTCAAGAATTAAAGAAACTGAATCGGTTTTTGAAACGAAGGAAGCCATTTAATGAGTATAAGGATAATATATTAAGTGAATTTTTAGAAACGATAAAAGTAGAGAATCGAGAAACCTTTCATTTTTATCTAAAATGTGGTTTAAGATTTACGGAAAGGAGTAGCCAATGAAAACCTATTACGGATATCAGATAATACATGGTGAAATGACAGTCGATGAAAAGGAAGCGAGAATAATTAGGGATTTGTTTGAAATATACTTAACTGGAAATTCTTTGGTTAAAGTGGGTGAGGAAGCGGGCCTCAATAAAGCCCATGGATTTATCGGTAGGATTCTGGAAAATCCAATATATATGGGGACAGATTCCTATCCGGAAATTGTTTCAATAGAACTATATGAAAAAGTTCAAAAAGAACGTGAGAGGCGAAAAAATAAGCTAGGACGAAACTTTGATTGTAAGCCTCTTAAAATGTCTATCTCCACTAAATTTCGTTGGAAGAAAAAAAGCCAAATTTCCACGAGATCCCCTACGAAAGACATCTGTGATGTATGAAAGCATAGAGATGGAAGTATGAAAGATAAAAGAGTTATGGTAATTCCAGCTCGTAAAAAAATACGAGAGGGTGCATTAGATAAAGAACATCCAAAATTGAGAGTTACCGCTTACTGTCGAGTATCTACAGAAAGTGAAGAACAAGCTGGAAGTTTCGAGACCCAGGTTAGTCACTATACAAATTATATTAATAAAAATCCTGACTGGCGATTAGTAGATATTTATGCGGATGAAGGTATTTCAGGGACTAATACTAAGAACCGGCGCGAATTTAACCGGATGATAGATGAGTGTTTGACAGGAAATATCGATTTAATCATCACGAAATCAATTTCAAGATTTGCCAGAAATACGTTGGATTGTCTAAAGTATATTAGACAGCTAAAAGCAAAGAATATAGCAGTGTATTTTGAGAAAGAAAACATAAACACCTTGGATTCTAAAGGTGAAGTTCTGATTACCATTATGGCCTCATTAGCTCAGCAAGAAAGTGAATCCATGAGTAAAAATATAAAGATGGGATTACAATATCGGTATCAACAAGGCCAGGTGAAATTTAATACAACCCGGTTCTTGGGCTATGATTCCGATGATGAAGGTAAGTTAATCATTAATCAGGAACAGGCAAAGGTGGTCAGGCGTATTTTCAAAGAGTATCTTGAGGGTAAAGGGACGGGACGGATTGCACGAGGCTTGATGAACGACAAAATTCCAACGGGATCCGGTAAACTAAAGTGGTCGGGAGATAGTATTAACCGCATTATCAGTAATGAAAAGTATATGGGAGATGCCTTACTTCAAAAAACGTATACTGTGGACTTCCTTATCAAAGCGCGGGTGGAAAATGACGGGACAGTCCCACAGTATTATATCGAAGATAATCATGAGCCGATTGTTTCCAAAGAAACATTTCATTTAGCTCAACAAGAAAAGGCTAGAAGAAGTAACTTATATTCAGGCAAACGAAAACAGAAGCGAGTGTATCAAGGAAAGTATGCCTTATCGGGCAAAGTTATGTGTGAGCATTGTGGGGATATTTTTAGACGAGTAAAATGGAAAAGTCGAGGAAGTAAAGCAATTGTTTGGCGGTGTGTGACTCGTCTTACTGATCATACGCAATGTCAGGCGAGAACGGTTAAAGAAGAACACCTCCATGAAGCAGTAGTGGAGGCGATTAATGAGTTCATAGGAGATAAAGGTAACTACTTGAAAGTATTGGAGGAAAATATTACCCACGTTCTTAATAACAAATATGATGAGACAGTGGAAGATGTTGATAATCAGTTACACGATTTACAAAAGCAATTATATCAATTTGCGAATCAGAAAGAAGATTATGAACGCATAGCAGAGCGAATATTTAAACTTCGAGAACGGAAGCAGCAACTTTTAATAGAAAATGCGACGAATGAGGAAAAGCGAAGACGACTATCGGATATCAAAGCTTTACTAAAAACACAGCATATCAAACTTGAAGATTATGATGAAAGTTTAGTAAATCGATTAGTGGCGGGTGTCGTTATTAAAGATGAGGCTATCGATGTTGAGTTAAAAACAGGCGATATTTTCACAATCGAAAAGTAAGAGGGATAGAGGG
>NZ_CAVG010000022.1 GCF_000438455.1 Nosocomiicoccus massiliensis | reverse complement strand
GAATCCAATTATAGCGGATGTATTTGCAAGACTAGGTCTAATGGAAAGACGTGGATCAGGTCTTAGAAAAATAATTGAATCTTTATAAAAATAGCGGGAAATTATGACGAAAGACTTCATCCAGAATTTACATCTACAGAAACATCTTTTACAACCATACTTTGGAATATGAATTACAATAATGAGAATGTCACCCAAAATGTCACCCAAAATGTCACCCAAAATGTCACCCAAAACAATCAACGAAAATTAAAACCAAATGATAGGCGTAAAAGAATTTTAGAAATATTAAAAAACAATCCAAAAGTAACTGCTTTAGATTTGTCGATTCAATTTAAAGTGACAGAAAGAACAATAAAAAGAGATTTGAAGATTCTAACGGATAGAGAAATAATAAAGTATGTTGGCAGTGCTAAGGATGGACACTGGAAGTTAATAAATGAATAGTAAATAATATAGATATAAAATTACCATGAGATCTAACATTTCTATGAGAGGAATGTTGGGTCTTTTTCTTTAAGATAGCCAACTTGAAATGAAGCAGCTACATATTTAATTAGCTAAAATTAATCTTATTTAATTAAAAGTAAAATAAAAATTTAACTTTATTAAAGATTTATTTTACAAAATTAAACATACATGATAAGATTTAATTAGAAATAAGGAGGTCGAGTGCTGTGGAAAGAGATAACATACCAAATTGGATTTTATCGTTAGAGCAAGAAGACTTGGAGTTTATAAAAAAGTTTATGTTGCTCTCGGGCTCTTTGAAAGAAGTCGCTAAAATGTATGGTGTATCATATCCGACAGTTCGCATTAAGCTAGACCGTTTAATTGAAAAAATTAAATTGCACGATGAAATTGAAAATGAAGATTTCATCAGTTTTATTAAACAGTTGTCAATTGATGATCGAATTGAATTAGAAGAAGCAAAGTTAATTATTAAAAAGTATAAAGAAGAAAGGAAGAATTCATAGTGTTTGGATTTGGATCAATTTATGATGTGTTAATTATAGCCGGATTTTTAGGTTTACAGTTCTTTTTAAGTACGAGACAAAGTAAGTTTTGGGGATTAATATTACCAGTAGTTTTCTTAGTTTGGAGAGGGACTATTATATTTACAACAGATGTAAATGTTTTAGCAGAGGTATTAATTACAGCAGTCGGACTTCTATTTCTATTTGGTCAGTTTAGTGCTGGTAGAAAACAAGTAAAAGAAAGACAAAGAAAAGAGTTAGAAAAAATGACGTCGCATGATCTAAATTAATTTAGATCATGCTTTTTTGTTATTTAAAATATTACAAAAGTCTATCCAACAATCTTTGTAAAGATTATGTAAATATACGGTTTAATTGATCGAAAACAGATAAAATAAACGATAACTGTCGATGTTAATTTAAATAAATCTTAAAAGGAGAGAGTGATGAATAAAGATAAACGTAGTAGTGTGAAGGCACTTTTAGAAATTTTGTTCGTATCTACGCGTCTCGGTTTAACTTCTTTTGGTGGACCGACTGCGCATCTCGGATATTTTCACGAAGAGTATGTCCGTAGAAGAAAATGGATGGATGAAAAGAGCTATGCAGATTTAGTTGCATTATCTCAGTTTTTACCAGGTCCTGCGAGTAGTCAGGTTGGAATTGGTATCGGTGTGATGCGTGGTGGTGTTCTCGGTGGAATCGTATCTTTTCTTGGATTTACACTCCCGTCAGTTCTTTTACTGATTTTATTCGCTTTATTTTTAACAGAATTTGACGTTGCAAACGCAGGGTGGATTCACGGGTTAAAAATTGTAGCAGTAGCAGTCGTTTTACATGCAATTATCGGTATGGCAAAAAGTTTAACACCAGACTTAAATCGAAAAGCACTCGCTTTATTTGCGTTAATTATTACACTGCTTTGGCCGGCTGCTTTTACGCAAGTCGGTGTGATTATAATTGCTGGTGTTATCGGGTTTTTAATTTATAAAAACCATAACAAAGATGAAGCACTAAGCACCAGTTTCCCAATTAGTAAAAGATTTTCAGCGACTTGTCTTATTCTGTTTTTCGGATTGCTCGTATTGCTACCGGTTATAAGAGAAACGACCGGATCATACTGGATTGCGATGTTCGATAGCTTTTACCGGTCAGGCGCATTAGTGTTCGGTGGTGGGCACGTCGTGTTACCGCTATTAGAACAAGAATTTGTTCCAACAGGATGGTTGAGTGAAGCGGAATTTTTAGCAGGTTACGGTGCCACTCAAGCAGTGCCTGGGCCATTATTTACTTTTGCTGCATATATCGGTGCAGTAATGAATGGATGGCTAGGCGGACTCATCGCAACGATTGCGATTTTCCTACCAGCATTTTTACTCATCCTTGGCACGTTACCGTTTTGGGATCAATTACGAAATAACCCGAACATTAAAGGCGCAGTCATGGGTGTGAATGCTGCAGTTGTCGGGATTTTAATTTCTGCGTTATATCATCCGATTTGGACGAGTTCGATTTTAACGCCAATTGACTTTGCATTAGGCGCGATATTATTTAGTATGCTTACATACTGGAAACTACCACCTTGGGTCGTCGTGTTGACTGGTGCAGTCGGAGGTATAGTTATTCATCTTCTATGAATTGAACCATGAATATATCCGTATCACGGGGAAGGTAGATGATTTCTGCCTTTCCTTTTTTAAGTTCATGTAGTTCTGTTAAACTGATGACATTTTTAATCCGCTTCGTTAGTTTTTTACCTTCGTCTGTTACATACTGGATGCTAAAAAGCACTTGAGGTTGTTCGTTTACGTGAAGTCCAGTTTGAGAGTAACTGAGAATTTCACCTTCGACAGTTTTTCCATATAATAACAATTCTCCAAACTCTTCTTCAGAATTAAAAGAAATGAGTGGGTGGTATCTCATGACGATATCGAAACTACTCGAAAGTTTCAGTAAAATTCTTAAAAGGATAATCCCAGAAATCGGTGCCCATAGCCAAGACGTTACTGGACTTAAAAATCTCCAGCCGTATCCGTCATTTTGAACGTAATACGTCACTATAAAAAATCCTATCATATAGACGATGTTAAAAATAATCCACACCGAAGCAAAAGGACTCGTCTTCGTTTCGTATTCTCCGTCATTAAGAGTAAACGGAGGCTGAAAACCGGTTTTATTTAACTTTAAATCAATCGTTTTACCTCTTTCAAAACGGTGTTCGTGTGGCTTTGAATCGACAACTTTAACATATGACTTTACGGGATTTCTTGCTAAATTTAAAAATTGTACGAGTAACCTTTTATAAATTTCATTACTGTTTTCTTGTATAACCTCTTCATTTAATATATCAGCGTGTACGAGTTGGCCTGAGTACCTAATATCCTCATGTTGCGCCAACAGTTTTTGTGGTCTCGTTACAAATTTATAAATCATATAAGTTTGAACGAGATAAAGTACAACCCCGACAACTAAAAGAATCGTTGCAACGATTGGAGTAGTTCGAATGACTGGTAAATATAAGAAAAATATCGGAAATACGTACATAAAAAAGAATATGAGTAGTATAGATATCATGTTAAATCCTCTCTTTCTTTATGAGATTGCCCTTATGATCAAAAGTTAAGTGGTAATCTTCTCTCGTTCCTTTAAGTTGAGTGTTAAACGAGACATCATTTCCATCAAATCTCGATTGGATCGTTGAGATATTATTATCGTTAATAATCGTGGTTGATTCGTCGTATTCGCCCATATCTTTTAAAATTTCTATTAACGTATCTACAATTTTTTCATAGCTATCAAAATTAAATTGAGACACTTGGAACGATGCAGTGACGGGATCGACATCTTCCTTTAGTTTTTCAGGGATGATACTCCATGATCCGGTTGACATATTATAATAATAAAGGTCAACATGTTTTGTATTATTTGGATCGACAACATACACGTATAGACTAGTAGAATTCAGCATGATACACCCTTCATACACGTAAAAATCACGTGTACCGACAAGTTCGAAAAGAGATTCCATAATCTCATCGCGTTTGTCACGATTTGTCAAAAGATTATTTGATTTGAAATCATTGATAATTTCCATGATTTCTTCTTCAGACAAATAACGATTGATATTCTCTTCTTTTAAGTACAAATCAAATTGTCGATTGATTTCGACATCAAACTCGGTACCATACTTTTCTTCTGCATCTTTAATAATGTCTGATGAAGTAATGACTTCATTGCTCTCGTCTAAAAACATCGCTTTAACTTTATCGGTTAACGATTGTTCACTGTCTTCTTTGTTCAATTTTTCAGGACTTTTTCTGAACGTGTCTTCAATCGCCTGTTCGACCGCTTGACAAGAAGTTAAAAACATAATAGCTACAATGTTCAGCAAAATGAATCGTATTTTATTCATTCCTTATCTCCTTGAGAATGTTTATTTAAAATATGTATATTATTTACTCACTTATAATTTTAGTACCCTGAAACCGTTGCAATAAAGCGATTTATAGAACATTTACAAAATCTTTACAATATGAAACGAATTGATGTAAAGATGAAATCAAAGTGTTTGAAATGTATAATGAATAGTAAGTAGAAGAGTGTTAAGGAAGTGTAAAGATGAATGTTAAAAAGTTCTTCGTCATTTTGTTTATAGCGTCGCTTATTATATTTTTATGTGGATTCGCATTTAGTTATTACGAAACTCTGCGACCGTATAAACCGTTCTATTACGTATTCACGTTCGCTGTGACGATCATTATTCTCGTATTCGGATTTAGAGGGTTATACAAAGCATTTGATGAGGATTGATAATATGCAATTTAAATGGTTATTCGTTTTATTGATTGTCGCATTCGGTGGAACGATTCTATTTTCGAATATTGATATGTTAATTCCATACAGAAAAATGTTTTTATTTGTAGTATTGCTGTTGTTCATAGTAGCATTTATTACAAGTATTTTTAAGTTAAAGAATAAAGCCTGAACTTTGTTTAGTTCAGGTTTTTTTATTTCTCTGGAAAAGAATGGAAACAAGAAATTATTAGTAGTACTACTTTTAAAATATGACAAGGTTTTTAATCAATTTTATAAAGTTCGGTGATTGAATCAGACGGATTTTAAAAAATGTAATGAAATGCATGAATTTTTGTAGTTTTTGTATTTGTCTGATATGCGTTAATGTATGTCTAAAAAGGGGTTTTACTTTGAAATCACTCATACATAGACAACTTGAGGCGCTTAAATGGAGAATGGATCTAACGAATGAGCAACACTATTATTTGGATAATTTATCGAGAGGTTATACAGGGGAAAAGGAATTTAAAAGTTTCCTCGAATATTTCATTGGTGATTGTGCATCTATACTCACAGACTTTACGTTTTCAGTCGATGGAGTAGTTAGACAAATTGATGCACTTGTCGTGTTTCGGAACGCAATTTTAGTATTTGAAGTAAAAAATTATCATGGAGACTATCTGTTTAAAGATGGAGATTTTTACAATACAAAGTATGTTGATAAAGTGAAATCACCTCTTGAACAACTGGATAATACAACGATACTTTTTAAACGTCTGATTCAGAGAGTAGGGTATACTCTGCCGATAAAAAGTTACGTCGTATTTATTGGTAAAGATTTTCATCTATATGAATCACCGCGTGATTGTAATATCATC
>NZ_CAVG010000021.1 GCF_000438455.1 Nosocomiicoccus massiliensis | reverse complement strand
GGTTTTTCATCTTGTTAAATTAACTGGGGTGCTTTTTACGCAAACGCCCGTTGTGTAAACGAAATAAATATAATTTGATACAAACGCGAAATACGTCAAAGACCACGCGGATAATTTAACAGAAACGCTCTAATCGTCAACGAACGCGCACCCCTTTTAACGCAAACGCGATTTGCGTAAAATTAACCCACCACAACCTACACTCAACCAAAAATCATAGAACAATTCACCGACTCTTAGTGGTATACTTAAATTAATTCTATTGTATAGGGTGTGTTGGCATGAAAAAAGATGTTATTCGTTATGAAGAGATTTTAAACCGTAGTGCAGATCTTAAGGATGAAATGCAAAGTCTCCTTGAAAAGTTCGAAGAGAATTTAGATGAATATAATGCACTGAAAAATTATTATGGTAGTCAGGAATATTTAAACGACCTCGAAGTGTCGAATACGACTGATGAATACGATGATATCAACCAAGGTGTATTGTCTGAAGATGCAGTGTTTAACCTAATTGGTGAGATGTATCATTTAAATGTCGATATGCTAGAAGTTGCTGCGAAATATTTAAGAACTCATTAAGAAAACCGAATTGAAATAAATTGAGGAGGGACGTTCATGAAGCATTATTATTTTGAAGTGGAGAGACGACACCGCGAAAGCCACGTCTATATTACGAACGAAGCGAGTCAGAAGATTGGTGAAATTATCTTAAACCCGCGTGAAAAGTTCGATAAGGAACATAGCTTTTTGTTTCATTATGCAGACGGTGAAAGTTACTTTTTAGGACTACGTCAGCGCCGCTTTAAAGATATGAACGTCGCTCGTTATGAATTATTTACAGATGATGAGAAGTTTAAATTTAGAGAAAGAAAAATACATAATATAATGAATTTTCGAGTCGATGGGGTGATTGACGATTCGAATTATTCATTTACAGAACGTGTGGCGAATACGCTAGAGATGGTTAAAGAAGATGTGACGATTGGTCGTATTACTGAAGATGAAATCGTCGTAAACGATCATACGCTACGCGTTGAAGAGAGTACGTTATTTTTAATGTACTTCATGTTTAAATTATATAAACGTGAACCGGTAAGTTTTAAAAAGTACCTTTATAATATGGGGTGACATCATGTCTTTATTAGTGTTAAGTTTTATAATCCCGTTAGTTGGTGTCTTTTTACCGATTTTTATGGAAAATGATTTCGGATGGACACTGACAATTTTATTTTCAGTGCTCGGCGTACTGTTTAGTGCGACAAGTGTAAAAGAACGAAGAGATAAATGGGCGGTTATTGCCTTATTATTAAACGTCGTAGCACTTGTTTACGCAGCATATGTGACGACTCAATTTTTTATGAGCTGATAATTTATCAGCTCATTTTTTGTTTATAAATAACTATACTTATTTATATCGAGTTCAGCATCGTTAAAAATAAGAGTGTCTGCAATTACTTTTCCTAAAAATGGAGCAGCTGTTAATCCGCTTGATCCGAGACCATTCGCGACAAATGTTTTTTCATCGACAAATCCAATGAACGGTAAGAAGTCTCTTGTATATGGACGAAGTCCAACTTTCATAAACTGATCCACAATTTCTATATCAGGATAGAACTCTTGAAATACGCTCAATAGATACTCCTCATTTTCTTTTGTCGGAGTAACGTCAAAGCTTTCCGTATCAATATGTGTCGTACCGATAGCGAAGTGGTTTTTACTTAAGTTAACGATATAATGACTTCTATGAATGACGACCGGAAGATGTTCAAAGTCACCAGAAGTTTTCACATGTAAAATCTCGGCCTTTTGATGACTGACTTTTGGTTCGAAAGGTTGTTCGGCGCCGTATGCACCGGTTGCGTATATTTTAAAATCATCATCGTTTGGAATGTATGTTTCATTTTTAATCGTGCCACCTGATTTTAAATATGCATCTTTTAATGCGTGTAAAAGTGCATCACCTTTAACTTGCATCGCACCTTCAACGAATATGTTATAGTACTCGTCGTTTAAGTACTCTACAGGCGCATCTTCTGACACAGAAATCATTTCTTCGTATACGTCGTTATTTTTTTGAATACGTTTCAGCGCTTTACTGTATTTCTTTTCGTCATCGAATAAAATGTACGCACCGTTACGTTCAAATGATGGATCAACCGATGATACTTTAGCGAGTGTTTCAATAAACTCTGGATAATACCTCGCACTTTTAGTGACCATATCGAGCCATAACTTGTTTCGTCTTTGACTGACCCATGGACAGATGATGCCAGCTGAAGCGTTCGTCGCTTGTCCTTCATCTTGTCGGTCGTACACAATTGTATTTGTATATTGTTGTAAGTGGTAGGCGATTGACATACCCATAATACCGCCGCCGATAATAATCATAATGATTCCTCCTAATAGTATTATAACGATAAACTTCTAGATTTAAATTTAGAACAAACGTTCGATTTTTGGTATACTATTGTTGGTGAGGATAATGGAGCGACGGATTATTCATATAGATATGGACGCTTTTTATGCACAAGTTGAACAAAACGATAATCCAAAATTAAAAGGGAAACCGGTCATCGTTGGTGGACGGTCTTTTAGTCGTGGCGTCGTTTCGACCGCGAGTTACGAAGCGCGTAAATACGGTGTGCATAGTGCGATGGCAATGAGTCGCGCGCATCAGTTGTGCCCGGACGGAATTTTTTTACGTGCGCGATTTAACAGATATCGTGAAGTGTCGAGTCAAATTATGGATATCTTTTTATCTTACACAGAGATCGTTGAACCATTAAGTTTAGACGAAGCATACCTCGATATTACGCATTTAGTGAGTAAATCAAGACCTGCAAAATCGATTGCGTTACAAATTCAACACGATATTTTTGAAAAAACAGGACTCACATCTAGTAGTGGGATTTCATATAACAAATATCTCGCAAAACTCGCTTCAGGCATGAATAAACCAAGCGGTACAACAGTGATTGACTACGACAATGTCGACGAAATTTTAATGAGCCTGGATATCGGTGATTTTCCAGGAGTCGGTAAAGTGACGCAAGAAAAGATGCACCGACTTAAAATATTTAACGGACAAGATTTATACGACAAAGATGAAAATTTTTTAATCTCTCATTTTGGAAAAAGAGGGAGAAGTCTATATGAAAAAGCACGAGGAATTGGAACGAATCAACTCGATTACGAGCGTGAACGTAAATCTGTAGGTAAAGAAACGACATTTAGTTACGATAGAAATGACGATGAAGAAATGGTCCGTGTTTTAAAAGATTTGTCGGAACAAGTATCCGTACGTCTTGAAGATAAAAAACTATGTGGACGCGTCGTCACTGTAAAAATTCGTCACGACGATTTTACAGTTCATACAAAACAAACAGGGACGAGTAATCCAATATTTCGGACAGAAGATATATATGAAGTTGCGCATCATTTGTATTACGAGTTAAAAGATCCGACGATACCGATTCGTTTAATCGGCGTCACTGTTTCGGACTTAGAAAAACGATCGTATCGGAACATGACAATATACGACTTTTTAAAATAAAATATGATTTGTTATACTATATGAATATAGAAAAAAGCGAGGGTTTAAAGTGATAGTTGAAACAGATAAAGAACTAGAAGGATTAAAAGAAATCGGTCAAATTTGTGGACGTGTCTTAAAAGAGACAATCGAGTACACAAAAGTAGGGATGACGACAAAAGAAGTCGACGACTATGCAGGTGCTTTACTCAAAAAATACGGTGCAAAAAGTGCACCGATTACTGAATATGACTTCCCAGGATATACGTGCATTAGTATTAACGAAGAAGTAGCACACGGTATTCCAGGTAAACGAGTCATTAAAGATGGAGATCTCGTAAATATTGACGTCTCTGCAATGAAAGACGGTTTTTATGCAGACACAGGTTTATCATTTGTCGCTGGAGAAGTGGATGATGAACAAAAGCAAAAAGTTATCGACGTTGCTGAACTGGCATTTGACGAAGCGATGAAAAAAGTAAGACCAGGAGCGAAACTATCTCAAATTGGACGTGTAGTGCATAATACAGCACGTAAACATAATATGACCGTCATTAAGAACTTAACAGGGCACGGAGTTGGATATAGTTTACACGATGAACCACAGCACGTTTTAAACTATTATGATGCATCGGATAAGACTATTCTTAAAGAAGGTATGGTGCTTGCGGTTGAACCATTTATTTCAACGAAAGCAACACTCGTATATGACGGAAAAGATGACTGGGCATTTGAAACAAAAGACGGTAGTTATGTCGCTCAAAAAGAGCATACGATTATGGTCACTAAAGATGGCCCAGTATTACTCACTGAAGTTGAGTAACAAAAAGACGATCAAACTTAAAGTTTGATCGTCTTTTTCTTTTAGTAATCGTTATGAATGACTTCTACAGCACCTGTTTCAGGGTCCATGACAAGACCGTGAACAGGCACATTTTTATCCATTAACGGATGTTGTTTAACAATTTTGATGTTTTCCGCTACACTTTCTTCTACGCTATCAAAGCCTTGTAACCAGTCGACGACGTCGATTCCTGAATGCATTAAAGTATTAATCACTTCTTCACTGACACCGCGGGCATGCATTTCTTTTAAAATTGGTTCAGGCTTTAACGCGCCGAAGCCGCAGTCGTTATGGCCCATAATGATCACTTCTTCAACACCGAGCATATACACAGCGACGAGTATACTTCTCATCGTACTGCCGTATGGGTGTGTAATCATTGCACCAGCATTTTTGACTTGTTTAATATCGCCATTTTTAAGGCCAAGCGCTTTATAAGTTAACTCTGTCAGTCTAGAGTCCATACATGAAACGATCAGCACTTTTTTATCTGGCGTTTTTGACGTTTGATAGTTTAAATAATCTTTGTGTTCTACAAATTTTTCATTGTTTTCTAATAACGTATCGAGTAATCTCATGCTTTTTCTACCTTATCTCTACTTCCGTCTTCATTGACGTTTAAGTATTCCTTATGTTTAATTGCGTTGATTTGAGCACCTAAAATTAATATGATACTCGTAATATATAGCCATAAAATTAAAATGATGACCCCTGCGATACTTCCGTATGTTGCAGAGTAGTTACTAAAGTTAGAAACATAGAAACTAAATCCGAGTGATGCGACGATGAAAAGAACTGTTGCAGTTATCGTGCCGGGTAATACAGATTTAATTTTCACTTTAATATTCGGTGCAAAAATATAAACGATTAAGAATGAAACGAATACGAGTAATACAGGAAGTAAGTTACTCACTAAGTTCCAGACAAATTTTAACTGTTCTGCATTAACAAAACCAAAAACAAAATTACCAATTTGGTTACCGAGAATCATTAACACGAACGTACCGACAATACCGAGAGCGAGTATCAGTGTAAATACTACTGATAAAATACGAGAAACAATTCCGTTACGATTATCTTCAACATCATAAGCGACGTTAAATGCACTCATTAACTGATTCATACCGTTCGATGCAGACCATAACGTTAAGAGTAAACCGATAGACAGTAATCCACCAGAACTACTCGATAGCACATCGTTTAAAATACCTGTTAGCATTCCAGAAATCTCTGATGGTGCGTATTCATTAATCAGATCTGTAAATTGGGACTGGTCGACATTAAATAACGGTATGATAGTCAGTAAAAAGATTAACGCAGGGAATATTGAAAGTAATAAATAGTACGCAAGTTGAGCTGCCATACCTGTCGTATTGTCTTTACTAAACTGGAATAACAACTTACCTAAAAATCCAGCGTCGTCTTTCACTTGCACGGGTTTATTCACCTTTGAGACGTATACAGATGATCCAGGTTTTGGAACGACTGATTGGAACGTCTGATACCCGACGAAATACTCGTGTTTTTTGTTATCTTCTTTTTGTTTTTCGTTTAACTCTTTCATGAGTTTTTTCTCTTTTTTCTTTTCGTCAGCTTCGTCTTCTTTTTTTGTTCTTTATATTCAGCCTCGGCCTTTTCTTGCTCTGTTAACGCATCTTCTTTAGCTGATGCAGTTTCACCTTTGTTGCCTTGTGCTTTATGTTCTTTGTTGTAATCATCACCGTGTTTTAACTCATTTAAAAAATCGGTGTTACGTTCACGGTTCGTTTCTTTACTCATACACATACCCCCCTATAAAAAAGAGCGCCATTCGACGCTCTATATTGTATTATTGTAGATGTTTTTGATCTTTGTTTTTATCGAAAATTGCTTTTGCATTTTTAAGTGATTCTTCAAGTTCTGGGTTGTTACGGCGAATTTCTTCGAACGTATCTTTCCAGAATAGAACCTCTTCTTTAATTTGCTCAAATTTTGATGGTTCACTTGAATTTGATGCAAATTGATTTTTTAATTCATCTGGATGTTTAGCATAGTCCATTGCTTTTTTAGAACCTTGAATGACAGATTCACGTGTGTTTTTATCTATTAGACTAACGAGTCCTCCGACTGCTGCACCTAATAAAACAGCAGGTAATAGTTTGTTTTTCATAATCCATCGTCTCCTTTAAATCTCTCAATACTTAGATATAACCATTTTAGCGAACATTTAAACGAAATAAAATATAAATCGACAGTAAACGCTATTATTTGGTAAACTTAACTTTATGATAGTACGATTCGGGAGGCCTTATAGGAATGGATAAAGTACAAATGTTAAAAGAAATCGAAGAAGCTTTGAATGTCGTCAGTAAAGGAATTTTAAGTGACGAAGAATTCCCTGACGATAAAATTGATGAATTAAGAGATTACCATCGCTACATCAAAAATCAAAAACAAATTTCACCAAAAGAACAAACGATGATCATCGACGAAATTGGTAAACTTAAAAAGTAAAGGGGTACTACATATGACAAACAACAAGTTAACAAAATACGCAGAGTTACTCGTAGATGTAGGTGTCAATATTAATGAAGGGAAACGTCTATTTATTTCAGCGACGACAGATGCGTTACCACTCGTTCGTGAAGTAACGCGTGTCGCGTATGAACGTGGGGCAGCTGAAGTCGTTACGAAACTTTCTGACGATACGTTATCACGTCTGCACGCTGAAAATCGTTCAGCTGAAGAGCTCGCAACAGTTCACCCGTGGATTGTAGAAGAGCGTATGCATTATAGCGACGAGCATGCTGGATTCTTAAGCATTATCTCAAGTTCACCAGAATTACTAAAAGGGATCGACCCGATGAAACTTAGAGAAATGCAAATCGCAAATGGTAAAGCGTTAAAAGATTTCTCTGCACGCGTGCAATCAGACTTCCATTCTTGGTGTGTCGCAGGGTATCCGTCTGTAGAATGGGCAAAACTCGTGTACCCAGACGAGACAGAAGAAGTCGCATTTGAAAAGTTATTAGATCTGATTCTTTATACAGTTCGTGCGGATCAAGAAGATGCGGTTAAAGTGTGGGAAGAACACGACAAAACGCTACACGAAAAAGTAGACATTTTAAACGATGCGAACTTAAAATCGATTCGTTTTGTGTCTGAAGGTACAGATTTAACGATCGGTTTACCTGAAGGCTATCTTTTTGCAGGTGCTTCAAGTGTTGACGCGACAGGCCGTAGCTTTATGGCAAATATGCCAACTGAAGAAGTATTCACAGCACCAGATAGAAATAACGTCAACGGATATGTGAGTAACACATTACCGTTATCACACGGTGGAAACATCGTCGATAACTTTAAATTAACGTTTAAAGACGGAAAAGTGGTCGACTTTGAAGCGGAAGTCGGTTACGAAATTTTAGAAAACATTTTAGAAACTGATGAAGGTGCACGTTACTTAGGTGAAGTGGCACTCGTGCCGTATGATTCTCCAATTAGCAACACGAATACGTTATTCTACAACACGTTATTTGATGAAAACGCGTCATGCCATATTGCGCTCGGAAGTGCGTATGCATTTAACGTTAAAAACGGAAAAGAAAAATCACGTGAAGAATTAAGCGAAATCGGTATTAACGATTCGATTACGCACGTTGACTTTATGATCGGTGGTAGTGACACTGATATTATCGGTTTAACAAAAGATGGAGAAGAAATTCAAATCTTCAAAGATGGAGACTGGAGTATTTAAAAAGTCTGCCCAGACGATTGAAATTATGGTATGATAGAAATAGTATAGGTAAGTAATGATTCGGAGGTAAAAACTATGTTCTCATTCGGATTTTTTGGAATGACATTAAGTATTTTAATCGCATTATCAATTACGTTTGTCGCTGTATTAGGATTCGGTGGAGTAATCTTCTATTATTTAGCACAAGCGTTCAACAGTGAAGACGCACTCGTTGTCGATACGAGAGAAGAAGCATTAAGCCGTAAAATTTAACACATAATTTTAGAGGAGACGATGATCTCCTCTTTTTTACTTAAAACAAATCGAGGTGACAACATGATTAAGAAAATGTCAGAATCATATTCAGTAAAGTCAGCAATTGTTTTCCCGCAACATACGAACAACTACAACACGATGTTTGGTGGCGTATTACTTTCTCAAATTGACGATATTGCAGCAATTACTGCAAGACGCCATGCAGGAACGCAAGTGTTGACTGCATCGATTGACTCGATGGACTTTTTAAAACCGATAGAGCTCGGAGATATCGTCGTATTAGAAGGCGTTGTGACGCATACAGGTACTTCATCGATGGAAATTATGGTAAAAGTATCTCGTGAAAGTCATGGGAGTAATGAAAAGAAACTTGCAGGGTTTTGTTTTATGACATTTGTAGGTGTCGATGAAAACGGTAAGCCGGTACCTGTTCCTAAAATTGAATGCGACTCAAACACACTACAATTTTTAGTCGATAGTGCAGCCGTGAGAGTGAATCGACGTAAAGAACGATTAACACATACAAAAGAGCTCGCAGCATATATTGAACAAGAACTTTTTTAGGAGGACGTTATGAAAGTAGAAAGAGTCGTGCAGTTAAAAAATAACTTTTACGACGTATACTTTAGCGATCAGTCTAAATTAAAAGTACACGAAGAATCACTCGTAAAATACGAGCTATTACCTGGTCGAATAATTTCTGAAGACATGCTAGATAATATAAAAACATCAATCGAATTCGACCGAGCATATATTAAAGCGATTCAATATATATCGTATAAAATTCGTTCCACTCAAGAAGTGATCGACTATTTAAAAGACGATTATACGGTGGATATTATTAATCAAACGATTATTCGTCTTAAAGAAGAACGATATATTGACGACGCACATTATGCGACGAGTTTAAGCAATACGATTTTTAATACGACAGATAAAGGACCAAAACACCTGGAACGTAAGTTGTTCGAAAAAAACATCGACGAAAATATTATCGTCGAAGAAGTCGAACGATTTAATGACAAAGTCGACGAAGGACGTATTCAACGAATCACTCAAAAAGAGTTAAAAAAATATAAAGGTTCGTCAAATCATTTCGAAATGAAGTTACGTCAAAAACTGATGCGTGCCGGTTATACGAACGCACATTTTGATTTTATTCCGTCAGATATTCAGTTTGACGACACTGATTATTTTGAGAAAGAATTTGAAAAATATTATAATAGATTGAAACGTAAATATGAAGGATTTCAACTAAAACAAAAACTGACGGCATCACTGATGCGTCGAGGGTTTAGTTACGATCAAATTAACGAGAAGTTAGAGGGAATTGAAGATGAATTTTAGTACGATGACGAGAGTTGAATTAGAGCGATACATTCAAGAGACACGTGAAAAAATGCGTAAAGCTGAGATGATGGGTGTCGAAAATGAATACCGCGTATTAGAGCGCCAAGCACTGATTGCGGAATGTTATATGATCGACTTATCACTCATTCAACCTGGGAAAATATATAAAGTGATTGCAAACGAAGATCACTACTTTAAAGTCGAATATTTAAAAGGTGTGTTTGCGTGGGGCTTTTACATTGGTGGAGACGAACCAGAAACAGCAATACCTGTAAGTCTACTTCAGCTGGATAAAAAGTAATGCAAGATATTATTCTTCATAAAGCGACAGGAATCGTCTACCAACATAAAGAGCGCACGAAAGACACGCGTTTCTTTTTAAAGCCAACGTATCTCATATTACGAGATATTAATACGACATTATACCGAGGAGAAGTACTCGGTATACTCGGTGATTATTCAACTTTAAAGTATTTAAAAAATGTATTTTCTGGACATTTAAAACCCGAAGAAGGTCGCGTGAAATACGACGTCTCATTTTTAAGTTTAGACGTTGAAGATCATCTTTTAAACGATAAACCTCTACATACGTTTATAGCTGAAATATTAGAAGAGTATATGACAGAGCGAAAAGTGAAAGAGTCGCTCGAAGCGTTAAAACGTCATCCACTCTTTTTTGACTACTGGGAAAACTCAGTGAGTCAATTATCGCGTCAAGATATCGCAGTGATTTTGATGGAACTATCGTCAGAAATAAAAGCCGATATTACGTTATATAATAACTTTTATCGTTATTTAAATGACGATGGTTTTAAACGATTAAAATTCATCATTAATACGTTAGAATCTCGCGAGCTCGGTGTGTTTTTACTCGAGTCGAATTTCGTACCGATTGAAAAACTTGCCAACCACTTCGTATGGCTCAGTTATGGTCAAATGCGTTTTGAAGGCACCGTTCAAAATGGTCGTAAAGTGTATAACGATTATATGAAATTACGTTCTCAAATTCGTAGTACGGATGAAGAGGCACTCTTTGATTTAGATTGGAAAGAGCGTATGTACGAACCGATGAACTTTAAACACGGATTAAAACGACGAAACCGAAAAGGTGAGTCGGTCATCGATACGTTAAACATACAAAGACTTATAATTGCGTTTGTCGTTTTCTTTACGATGGTTCTCTCATACTTTTTAGTCGTTATGGATTTTGAATTCACAAAAGAAGAGCATCCATTCGTAGAAGTTGCTGAAGAAAAAGAGGAAGAGACACAAGTCGAAAGACTGCGTTATGCGTTTATAATTAGTGACGACGTTACTGTCTATGATACGTCTATACCAAAATACGCATTAATCGCTATCGATGAATCTAATAAAAAGAATATAACGACAACGATTGATAATGAAACAGTAAAAATACCGATAGACAACGTCATATTATTTAACCCGTCGAGTATGTATGAGACGATTGATTACGATACGATGCTTCAGTATATGAATGATCAGTTTTTAGACAATCATCTATTTTATGGAAACTACTTAAACGTAG
>NZ_CAVG010000020.1 GCF_000438455.1 Nosocomiicoccus massiliensis | reverse complement strand
ATTTGTGTCTTGATTTATGATGATAATACATACGAACGGGTAATGCCCGTTTTGTAAATATCTTAAATCGATGTACCTTACTTCGATATGTGACGTATCGACTTGTGTGATTTCATATCGGTAAATACTTGAAAAGTACGTAAACGCATTAAAGTCTTTGTTGGACTTTACGATTTCGTATAACTCTTCTTCAAGTGGACCGACTTTGTCGAACTCATCATATATAACGACTTGTGTTTTAAACGCTCGACCAACGACAAACTTGTCTTTTGTGACGAGCGCGATACGCCACTCGAAAAATTTAATCGTCGGCATGACAAATAGTCTTAGAATTTCAGAATTTGGTAACAGACGACTGACTTTTTTCATCAGTATGCGTTTATACATTGCACGCATGACATAATAAATAGCGAGTATGCTATAAATAACGAAAAATAGTATGACTGGGTTAAATCCAAATGCCCATAAAACTAAATATAGTGAAAGTAATATTAATATTGGAATATCGATCGTGTTGATAATACCGAGTTGAATCCACCGGTTATCAAAAAATCGCAACGCTTGCGTACCGTACATATTAAATATGTCGACAAAGACATGTAAGAACACAGCGAGCAACGACCATAAATACATATGGAAAAAATCTAGGCCGAATATTACGTTTGACAATGTCGCGAGTAGAAGCGGCCAAATGACAAACGTAAAAGGTAAACTATGTGTTAACCCGCGGTGGTTTTTAATGTACGTCGCATTATCTTTTGCTTTTAATACCGTATCGATATCCGGGATTAAACTTGCGGCAACCATCGTTGAAGCGAACCCAAAAGTGACAGCGTCAACGTGTGGATCGATTGTTGCGAGTCCAACGAGCGTACCACCCATTAATCCGTGTGTTACAGTATCCATATATAAAACCTCATTTAATAAATTAGAATAGGTGAAAAATTTGAATTATAAATTGTTTAACGAAGCACTTCTAGATTGGTATTATGAAGTGCGCCGTGATTTACCGTGGAGAGAAACTTCAGATCCTTATAAAATTTGGCTATCTGAAGTGATGCTCCAACAAACTCAAGTGAAAACCGTCATCCCTTATTATAATAAGTTTATCAAAAAATACCCAACACTTGATTCAATTGCGAACGAAAATAGCGAATCGCTACTGAAAGAGTGGGAAGGGCTTGGTTATTATAATCGTATTCGTAATTTCCACGAAGCAGTTAAAGAGGTCCAATCAAGTTATCAATCTGAAGTCCCAAATCAACCTGAAACGTTCTTCACATTAAAAGGTGTCGGACCGTATATCGGCGGTGCCGTTCAGTCAATCGCATTTAACCATAAAATTGCCGCAGTGGACGGGAATGTCCTTCGAGTCATGACAAGACTCACTGAAGACTCTAGAGACATTTCAAAACAAAAGACGATTTCCTCAATTAAATCACATATAGAAACGTTTATGCCAGAAAGTGCGGGTGATTTTAACCAAGCGATGATGGAACTCGGTGCAACCGTTTGTACACCACGTGCACCAAAATGTATTACGTGTCCAGTTCAAGCACACTGTGAATCGTTTAAAAACAATACTGTTAATCTATACCCGTTTAAGAAGAAAGCTAAAGCTAAAAAAGAGTTGTATTTTAATGTCTATCTTATCCTAAATGATCAGAATGAAATCTATCTCTATAAAGAAACGAAAAAATTACTACAAGGCATGTACAAATTTCCAAAATTTGACGTTGACACGAGTGTAGAAACGATAGAGGATGAATTACACATTGAATTATCTCAACCTCAATTTTTAGCTGAAGAAAAGCATATATTTACTCACAAAGTATGGTATATGAATATATACGTCGTTCATACGACGTCTACAAATGACCATTTTGTACGACTAAATGAAGTGCGAGAACTTCCGATGAGTGTTGCGATGCAAAAAGTATATAAATATATCGATGAAACGATTTAGTAAAGTTCGTATGTTGAATGTGATATACTAACAAAGTAAAAAGAGGTGTGGCGAATGATTAAAGAAACCATACCGAAAACGGGTGAGACTGTCAGAATTCAAAGTTATAAACACGACGGTAACATTCATAGAGTGTGGAAAGAAACGACGATTTTAAAAGCGACAGATAGTATTATCATCGGTGGTAATAATCATACACTCGTCACTGAAAGTGATAATAGAAAATGGGTGACGAGAGAACCTGCGTTAGTTTATTTTCATAAAGAGGCATGGTTTAACGTCATTGCGATGTTTAGAGAAGACGGCGTATATTATTACTGCAATTTAGCTTCTCCATACGTATACGATGGTGAAGCGATTAAATACATCGATTACGATTTAGATATTAAATTATTTCCTGATGGAAAATACTTTTTACTCGATGAAGATGAATACATCCAGCATAAAAAAGAGATGAGATATAGTAAAGACATCGATGATATATTGCACTACCAAGTTGACACACTCCAAGAATGGATCGAAGAAAAAAGAGGCCCGTTTGCGGAAGATTTTGTACACATATGGTATAAACGTTATCAAGAATTAAACCAATCGTAAGATTGGTTTTATTAGTGTAGGGGGGATTTCTTGGTTAAACGGTATTTAAAATTTGTTAAACCGTATACGTGGCACGTGATTTTAACGATTATTATCGGGATTATTAAGTTCGGTATTCCATTACTCATTCCGTTACTCATCGCGTACACGATTGACGATGTCATTCTCGTCGACAATTTAACAAATGATGAAAAACTCGATAAAATGTGGCGCGTACTCATGTTGTTTGGTGTCATATTCGTCTTAATTCGTCCACCAGTCGAGTATTTAAGACAATATTTAGCACAGTGGACGAGTAACAAGATTTTATATGACATTCGTCATTATTTATATGCACATTTACAACGTTTAAGTTCGAAATATTACGCGAACAATAAAGTTGGTGAAGTAATTTCACGCGTCATTAACGACGTAGAACAAACGAAAAACTTTATCGTCACTGGACTTATGAATTTATGGTTAGACTTAGTCACAATTTTAATCGCATTAGGTATTATGTTTACGATGAACGTTCAGCTCACGCTCGTATCGATGATCATATTTCCGTTTTATATTTTCGGCGTATGGTATTTCTTTTCTAGACTGCGTCATTATACGCGTGAACGTTCACAAGCAGTCGCAGAATTACAAGGGTTTTTACATGAGAGAATTTCAGGTATTAACGTGATTAGAAGTTTTGCGATTGAAAATTACGAACAACAACGATTCGATAAAGTAAACGATAACTTTTTAAAGAAAGCAACTACGCATGCAAAATGGACAGCGTATAGCTTTATGACGGTAAATTCGATTACAGATTTAGGACCGTTACTCGTCATTGGTTTTGGTGCATATCAAGTGATTGAAGGAAACTTAACGGTCGGGGTACTCGCAGCGTTTATCGCATATTTAGATAGATTATATGGACCGCTTCGTCGTCTCGTTTCTTCGTCTACAACGTTAACGCAAAGTATCGCATCGATGGACCGTGTGTTCCAGTTGATCGATGAAGAGTACGACATCGTCAATAAAGAAAATGCATATGAATTAAAAAATGTTAAAGGTGAGATCGAATTTAACGACGTATCATTTAAATATAATGAAGATGCACCACTCGTTTTAAATGATGTTAATGCAAATATTGGTGTCGGAAAAACTGTCGCGTTTGTTGGAATGAGTGGTGGGGGTAAATCTTCACTCGTATCACTCATACCTAGATTCTATGAAGTCTCAGACGGACAAGTTCTAATTGACGGACACGATATTAGAGACGTCACGTTACATTCGTTAAGAGATAATATCGGTATGGTTATGCAAGATAACATTCTCTTTTCCGATTCGATTAAAAATAACATTTTACTCGCAAAACCAGATGCGACTGACGAAGAAGTGTACCGTGCAGCAGAGCGTGCGAATGCTTCGACGTTCATAGAGAATTTACCAAATGGTTACGATACAGAAGTCGGTGAGCGCGGTGTGAAATTATCTGGTGGTCAAAAGCAAAGAATCGCAATTGCTAGAGTCTTCTTAAAAAATCCACCGATTTTAATATTAGATGAAGCGACAAGTGCTTTAGACTTAGAAAGTGAAGCGATTATACAAGAGACACTAAAAGAACTTGCACACGACAGAACGACAATTGTCGTTGCGCACCGACTCTCTACAATTACACATGCAGACACGATTTACGTCATCGAAAACGGTCAAATTGTAGAAAGTGGTACGCATGAAGAGTTACTTGCTAAAAATGGTGCGTATTATAGACTTTATAGTATTCAGGACGTTGAAGTATGAGTTATTTAGATCTTGAGTTTTTATCAGAAGATACGTTAAAAGCAGCAAAAGAGTTACTCGGTAAAAAAATCGTAACGTATACAAATGGGGTAACAACGAGTGGGTATATTACTGAAGTGGAGGCATATTTAGGTACGAAAGACCGTGCGGCACATACGTTTAGTGGTGTAAAAAATAAAAAGAACAGTACGATGTTTGAACCATACGGTCATATATACGTGTATACGATGCACGGACATCACTGTATGAATTTTGTCACGACTCATGATCTACCTGAAGGGATTTTAATTCGAGGAATAGAACCTGCTGAAGGCATTGAGGAAATGATTTTAAGGCGTGGTCGAGAAGTGAATCTTACAGATGGACCGGGTAAATTAACTCAGGCACTTGGTGTTAAAAGAGATACGCATAACGGCAAGCTATTAAATACAGGGTATGTCGATATATATGACGGCAAAATCCCTAAAGAAATCGTAGCGACACCACGAATTGGTATCGATAATAAAAAAGAAGCGGTAGATTATTTATACCGCTTCATCGTAAAAGGCAATAAACATGTCAGTCGTTTTAAAGGAAAACAAGATGAAAATAATGGCTGGAAGTAAAAAAAACGTTCGATG
>NZ_CAVG010000019.1 GCF_000438455.1 Nosocomiicoccus massiliensis | reverse complement strand
GTTTTTTTAATCTAAAGTTTCTTCAGTAATTGATAGATCTTCGTCATTTGCGTGATATTTAAAGTAGCTATTTGTAATACGATCCGCATTCTCTATAGACGTATGGTACTCATTGATTGCGGTAATACTGTTTAAAATGTTTTCGTATCGTAATCGAACGTCTTCATTAATGAGTTTATGATAATCATCTAAAAAGTGTTCGATTAGCGTGTTTTCATAATGGTATAGATTATCTTGGTAATACTCTGACGTTTCTGGTGGAATTTTCTCAGAAATTTTGAGTAAAACTTGTTCATGATACGCGATGAGTTGGTCCATTTCATAGCGAATTCGGTTAATAAAGTCTTCAGTTAAATATTTATAGTCGTTTTCAAGTTTGTTTAAACTTTCTAACACGTACCACGCGTTACGCGTCATCTGAACGACTTGTCTAAATAATATTTTACTACGTAAGTCACCGAGTTTCGTTTTTCTGAGGTATGGTTTTTCTTCTTCGTACCAGGCGTATAATGTTTCTAATTTAGTGACGCGTTTATCGAGTGATTTCACATCTTTACGAATAGTGATTGCGTCACTCGCACCGTTTAACTCTAATCGAATGAGTTTAAATATGTCGTTACTAATGACGGCAGAGTGATTATATAATCGGTCTTCATATTTAGGTGGGATTATAAATAAGTTAATGACTAACGCACATAATACCCCAATCATTACGAGTGAAAATCGAATAATTGCTGTTTGTAAAAAATCACCAGTCGTCATGTCAGCACCGAGAGGTTCATCCATAATTGCGATTACTGTAACGACAGCAAGACTCGACACACTTTGTAAATTGAAAAATATGAGTATAGAAAGTACGAGTATAATCGTTAAACCGATGACGATTAAGTTACTTTCAAATAAAAGAACCATGACGATCGCTGAAATCGCACCGATAATGTTTCCTCTAAACTGGTTCCACGTTTGAGAAATGCTGCGGTGCACGTTTGGTTGTAGTGCGTTCACTGCAGCGATACCAGCGATTAACCCTGGTGTTAAACCGAGCAATTGCACGACGAGTAATGTTAAAACGACCGCGATTCCCGTTTTTAATATTCGGGCGCCAAACTTCATAGCACCATCTCCTAAAAGTCTTCTTTAAAGACCGCTTCAATAATGTTAAGCGTATCTTCGATATCTTGATCTGTATGTTCAGTTGTAATAAACCAAGCTTCATATTTAGAAGGTGCGATATTAATACCACGGCGAATTAATCCGTTAAAGAATGTACTAAATGCTTCACCGTCAGTATCTTCTGCACCGATATAATCCGTTACTGTTTTATCTGTAAAATAAATTGAAAAAGCACCAACTTTACGGTTTACAACTGCTTTTATATTGTATTCTTCAATTAATGATTCAATACCTTCAACTAATCGTTTGCCTTTACGTTCTAATTCTTCATACACACCGTCTTGCTCTAATACTTCTAAACATGCGATTCCAGCAGCCATCGATAACGGGTTACCTGCCATCGTACCTGCTTGATATGCAGGGCCAAGTGGAGCGACTGATTCCATAATATCTTTACGTCCACCGTATGCGCCGATCGGAGTACCGCCACCGATAATTTTACCGAGTGCTGTTAAATCTGGTTTTACACCGAGTAAATCTTGTGCGCCTCCGTACATAAATCTAAACGCTGTAATGACTTCGTCATAGATGACGAGTGCACCGTGTTGATGCGTAATTTCATTGACTGCTTCTAAGAATCCATCTTTTGGCTCGACGATACCGAAGTTACCGACGATTGGTTCGACTAACACGCCAGCAATTTCATCTCCAAAACGTTCAAACGCTTGTTTTAATCCGTCGATATCGTTAAATGGAACGGTAATCATATCTTTCGCAACAGCTTCAGGAACACCTGCAGAGTCAGGTGTACCGAGTTGAGCTGGGCCACTTCCTGCTGCGACTAATACTAAATCGGAATGTCCGTGGTAGCAACCTTCAAATTTAACGATTTTGTTACGTTTCGTATACGCACGTGCGACACGAATCGTCGTCATGACGGCTTCAGTACCTGAGTTTACAAAACGAATACGTTCTAAGTTTGGCATTGCACTTTGAATTTTTTCAGCAAATAGTACTTCTTCTTTCGTCGTCGTACCGTAAAGAATCCCTTTTTGGCTTTGTTCGACGATCGCTTTATGAATATGTGGATGTCCGTGTCCTGTAATAATTGGTCCGTACGCTGCTAAATAATCGATGTACTTGTTACCATCGATATCATAAAAGTACGCACCTTCCGCGCGGTCCATCACAACCGGTGCACCGCCACCGACTGCTTTATATGATCGTGATGGAGAGTTAACCCCGCCTAATATAATGTTTTCTGCACGATTTCTAAACTGTTCTGAATTTTTATGACTATACATATATGGGTCATCCTTTAATATGAGATTATTATTTATATAGTAACATATTTACACGCACTCTTTAATTAAGAAGATAGACGTTTAAAATGTTCATATATAAGGTATAGAAAAAGAAACACTTGAATTTAGGAGCGATAGAGATGGAACAGTTTCCACAATTTAAATTAGAAAATCAAAATGGAGATATTATTACTAACGACGATTTAAAAGGGTTAACAGTCATTTACTTTTATCCAAAAGATAATACACCTGGATGTACAACTCAGGCGTGTGATTTACGCGATAATATAGAAGCGTTTAACGATTTAGATGTTACGGTATATGGTGTCAGTGGAGATAGTAAAGAGTCTCACCAAAAATTTATCGAGAAAAAAGACTTAAATTTTGATTTGCTCGTTGACGAAAATAATGAACTCGCGAGTGAAGCTGGTGTGATTGGAGACAAGACAGTATTCGGTAAAAAAGTACGAGGTATTGTCCGTACGACATTTATCGTGAATGAAAATAACGAAATCGTAAAACGTTTTGACAAAGTGAGTCCGAAAAAACATGTCGAACAACTACTAGAGTTTTTAAAAGAGGGATAATATGGTAAAAATTTTATCAAATGCAGAACTAGATGAACGTAAATTAAAACAGCTAGAAGATAAAGGTGTTGAATTTAAATACGTTTCTAATAAAGAAGATTTAACTGAAGACTTACTAAAAGACGTTGACGTTTTTAATACGTACGGTGGGAATTTAAAAGAAGATATGGTAGATCTTTTACAATCAGTTAAATGGATAAACGTCATGAGTGCTGGTGTCGATAATATTCCAGAATCATTATATGAAGATAAAGTCATTACAAATGTGAGTGGTATTCATAAAATACCGATGGCTGAATATACGATTGGATTACTATTAGCACATTATAAGAAGTTATATGAAGCGTATGATAATCAAAAGAACAAAAAATGGGATTATAAATTAACAGGCGGAGAACTCTACGGTAAAACAGCGATTATACTTGGAACAGGTGAAATCGGTAAAGAGCTTGCGCGACTGTTAAAAGCGTTTCATGTAAAAGTGATCGGTTTTAATACGAGTGGTAGAGATGTCGATTACTTCGACGAAACTGAAAGTATTGATGACGTAAAGAATAGACTGAGTGAAGCAGATTTTGTCGTAAGTATATTACCGAGTACGAAAAAGACGAGAGGATCTGTCGATATAGATTTCTTTAAACATATGGATGAGGAAGCGGTATTCGTAAATATTGGGCGTGGAGATCTCATCGAAGACGAGACATTAAAACACGTGTTAGATAAAAAACTCGTAGCACATTTAATACTCGACGTCTTTAACGATGAACCACTAAAAGAGGATGCGTTCATTTATGAATATGATAACGTGACGATTACGCCACACGGTAGTGCAAGAACAGAGCGATATACTGAACGCGCACTCGATATGTTTTTAGATAACCTCGAAAATTACTTAAACGACGAAGAACTATTTAATGTCGTTTCTTATGAGAAAGGATATTAACTTATTTGACATAGTGAATGAGTTATTTGTAAACTGTTGTTATATATATGTAACGAAAGTAGGTTAATCCCTATGACAATTATCGATTGCGATACAATGTTTAATGAGTCGATTGAAAAGTTAAAAGAGACGGGCGTTAGAATTACTCCACAACGTAAAGCAGTGCTAGAGTATTTAATTGAAACAGAAACTCACCCGACTGCAGATGAAATTTTTAAAGCATTGTCTCATAACCATAAAAATATGAGTGTTGCGACAGTTTACAATAACTTAAAACTATTTAAGGAAGTCGGTTTAGTTACAGAGTTAACATATGGGGATGCGTCAAGCCGATTTGATTTTAAAACGTCACCTCATTATCACGTCATATGTAAAGACTGTGGTAAGATTATGGACTTTCAATATCCAGCACTTGAAGAAGTGGAAGAACTCGCAAGTCTTTTAACAGGTATGGAAGTCGACGGGCATAGACTAGAGCTATATGGTCGATGCCGAACATGTAACAAAAAAGAAGATTAGAAGTTTTAACTTCTAATCTTCTTTTTTTAATTGTGATTTAAGTTTTTCGCGTCGATGTTTTACATTGTAGTCGATGTTAAATTCTTCGCCCTCTAGATCTTTATCTAAAGTTAATGGCTCTTTACAATGTTGACAATAATCGACTGTGCCTAAAATCTTTGTATGTTTACCGCAGTTTGGACATTGTACTCTCACTGCACGTGCACTAATCATGCCGACGTAAAAGTAAATAACAAAACTTAAAAGAATCGGTATTACACCGAGTATTAAAAAGATCAGCATTAACCATGGCGTCGATCTAAAGAACATTCCCGCATACATAATAATCATACCGATAAAAATTAATGCGAGTGCCCATCCACGTATACGTAATATCTTATTACCTGGAAGTCTCATAGTTTCACCTCAAAACTTATTATATACAAAAATCATTTTATATTGTATTATAGAGAAAGTCTTTCTTCAGACGAATTAATTTTTAAAAAAACTTATAAAAACTCTTGACTATATTTTCCAAGGTGTTATTATAGAGTAGTCGCTTCAGTAACGGCGACAAAAATCAAGTAACATATCATCAAATCAAAAACTTTTAAAAATAATTTTTAAAAAGTGTTGACAAGATAAAACCTACTTGATATAGTTAAGGGGTGTTCGCTTCACAGCGACGCAAAAACAA
>NZ_CAVG010000018.1 GCF_000438455.1 Nosocomiicoccus massiliensis | reverse complement strand
TATTAATTGGAGATATCTTTTTAAGGATCTTTATTCCAAAAGAGAAAATGTAAAAGTAACTGTCATTTCCGACACTGAGTATAATCACGACCAATGGCTTGTTGAAATTTTAGAGAAAAATCTAATAGATCAAGCAAAAATATATAAATATCCATTTAATTCGTTTGATATCAATAATCTGGAAAGTCTATCTTCAGATATAATTGTTACAAATTTCCCCATAGATGCTATTGAAGGAAAACAAATTGTACTAATTAATAATGTACCTACTATAGACGATATCTCTAATATAAACAAATTGGCTGAATATTTAAGTTATAAATCAATAAGTGTTGATTTTTAAACAATTAAATATAGTTATTAAAACATTCTTTAAATATTAAAATCCCCATTCCAGTATTAGTACATACTACTTACTTGAATGGGGATTATCGTTTTATTTTTTAATTTTCTTCAACTAGTTCCGCTTCTCTCTCTTCAGCTTCTAACTGTAATCTTTCGTCTTGTCCTTCGACTTCGATGTCGATGTCGCGGTATCGGTTCATTCCTGTTCCTGCTGGGATCAGTTTACCGATTATGACGTTTTCTTTCAGTCCGAGTAAGTCGTCGCGTTTTCCTTTGATTGCCGCATCTGTTAAGACACGAGTCGTTTCTTGGAATGACGCTGCAGATAAGAAACTTTCTGTTTCTAGTGATGCTTTTGTAATTCCTAATAGTACAGGTTTTGCTGTTGCTGGTCGTTTTCTTTCTTTGAATACGACTTTGTTTGCTTCTTGGAACGTGTGGATATCTACTAACGCTCCAGGGATAAGTGATGTTTCTCCTGCGTCGATGATACGTACTTTACGTAACATTTGACGAACCATTACTTCGACGTGTTTGTCGTCGATTTCTACCCCTTGTGAACGATATACTTTTTGTACTTCTTTTAATAGATATTCTTGCGTTTTGTTTAAACCTGCAACTTTTAATAAGTTCTTAGGCTCGATTGAACCGTCTGTTAACATTTCACCTGGAGATACTTTGTCTCCTTCTTCTACGATTACTCTCGCATTTGCTGGTGCTGTGTACGTACGTGTTTCTTCGTCACCTTTTACTTTAATTTCTTGTTGACGGTCTTTAATCATTTCGATTGAAGCGATTGTTCCTTCAATTTCTGAAATGACAGCTTCCCCTTTCGGGTTACGCGCTTCGAATAATTCTTGGATACGTGGAAGACCCATCGTAATGTCTGATCCTGCAACCCCACCTGTGTGGAATGTACGCATCGTTAACTGTGTACCTGGCTCACCGATTGATTGTGCCGCGATTGTACCAATTGCTTCACCAACTTCAACTTTTTCACCAGTCGCAAGGTTTTTACCGTAACATTTCTCACATACACCGTAACGCGTGTTACATGTGAATGCTGAACGAATGACTACTGATTCAATACCTGCATTAACAATTTCTTTTGCGATATCTGTCGTGATCAGTTCATTTGAACCGACGATGACTTCGTTCGTATTCGGGTGTCTAACCGTTTCTTTTGCATAACGTCCTTCTAGACGGTCAAATAACGGCTCGATCACTTCTCCGCCTTCACGAATTTCTGATACTCTAAGTCCTTTGTCTGTTCCACAATCTTGCTCGCGGACAATTACGTCTTGAGCAACGTCTACAAGTCTTCTCGTTAAGTAACCTGAGTCTGCAGTCTTAAGTGCTGTATCGGCTAATCCTTTACGCGCACCGTGTGTTGAGATGAAGTACTCGAGTACTGTTAACCCTTCACGGAAGCTCGACTTGATTGGTAACTCGATAATTTGACCTGACGGGTTCGCCATGAGTCCACGCATACCTGCAAGCTGAGTAAAGTTAGATGCGTTACCACGGGCACCTGAATCTGCCATCATGTAAATCGGGTTGAATTTATCTAACGAATCCATAAGTTTATCTTGGATTTCGTCTTTAATATCTGTCCATAGTTTAATAACTGTGTTGTAACGCTCTTCTTCTGTAATTAAACCACGGTCATATTGTCTTTGAACTGTTTCAACTTTTTCTTCTGTCGCTTCAATCAGTTTTTGTTTGTTCGGTAAGACGACGATGTCTGATACCCCAACTGTAATACCTGCACGCGTTGAGTATTTGAACCCTAAATCTTTCATTCGGTCTAACATGACTGACGTTTCCGTAATATGGAACTTGTTGAATACTTCAGCGATGATTTGACCTAAGAATTTCTTATCGAATGATTTTACAGGTTCTTGCTCTTTAAACTTACCAACTAGTCCCGCTTCACCAAGGTCTTCTGCTTTGATGAAGAAACGGTCTGGCGTTTTACGCTCTAAGTTTTCACGTGTTGGTTCGTTTAAGTAAGGGAATGACGGAGGCATGATCTCGTTAAAGATTACTTTACCAACTGTCGTCATTAAGATCTTACCGCGGTTTTCTTCAGCGATTTTTTCTTCAGACATTGCGCCTGTATGCACACCAATTCTCGTATGCAGTGATGCATATCCAGAGCGGTATGCCATAACGACTTCTTCAAAGTCTTTGAAGATACGTCCTTCACGTTTTGCACCTGGCTTTTCTAACGTTAAGTAGTAGTTACCAAGTACCATGTCTTGTGACGGTGTCACGACTGGCTTACCATCTTTCGGGTTTAGAATGTTTGATGCTGCAAGCATTAACATACGAGCTTCTGCTTGTGCTTCTTTTGAAAGTGGTACGTGTACCGCCATTTGGTCACCGTCAAAATCCGCGTTATATGCTGTCGTTACGAGTGGGTGTAATTTAATTGCACGCCCTTCAACGAGTACAGCTTCAAACGCTTGGATACCGAGTCTGTGAAGCGTTGGTGCACGGTTTAGTAACACCGGATGTTCACGGATAACGTATTCTAATACATCCCAAATCGACTCATCTAAACGTTCGATTTTATTTTTCGCATTTTTAATGTTCGTAGCGAGATCTCTTTTCACAAGTTCTCTCATAACGAATGGTTTAAATAGCTCTAATGCCATTTCACGTGGTAATCCACATTGGTACATTTTTAAGTTTGGACCAACGACGATTACTGAACGACCTGAATAGTCTACACGTTTACCGAGTAAGTTTTGACGGAAACGCCCCTGTTTACCTTTTAACATATGTGAAAGTGATTTTAACGGACGGTTTCCTGGTCCAGTAACTGGACGTCCACGACGACCGTTATCAATTAAAGCATCGACCGCTTCTTGTAACATACGTTTTTCGTTTTGGACGATGATCCCAGGTGCACCGAGATCTAATAAACGTTTTAAGCGGTTGTTACGGTTAATTACACGACGATATAAATCGTTTAAGTCACTCGTTGCAAAACGTCCACCGTCTAACTGCACCATTGGACGAATGTCTGGTGGAATGACTGGTAGAGCGTCTAGTACCATCCACTCAGGTTTGTTTCCTGAGTTTCTAAATGCTTCAACGACTTCTAAACGACGAATTGCACGTGTTAAACGTTGTCCTGTCGCTGTTTCCAACTCTTCTTTTAACTCGTCGAGTTCTTTATCTAAATCGATGTTTTCAAGCAATTCTTTAATTGCTTCTGCACCCATTTTAGCGTTAAATCTGTCACCGTATTCCATGTAGTACTCACGGTATTCACGTTCACTTAATAAGTCACGTTTTTCAAGCCCTGTTGGACCCGGTTCGATGACGACGTATGACGCAAAGTAAATTACTTCTTCTAATGAACGTGGTGACATATCTAACAGTAATCCCATACGTGAAGGGATTCCTTTAAAGTACCAAATGTGTGAGACAGGGGCAGCAAGTTCAATGTGCCCCATTCTCTCACGGCGTACTTTCGCACGTGTGACTTCTACACCACAGTTTTCACAAACGTGTCCTTTATGGCGAATACGTTTATATTTACCACACGCACACTCCCAGTCTTTCGTTGGACCGAAAATCTTCTCACAGAACAGTCCATCTTTTTCTGGTTTTAAAGTTCTATAGTTAATTGTTTCTGGCTTCTTAACCTCACCGCTCGACCATGAGCGAATTTTTTCAGGTGACGCCAGCCCAATTTTCATATATTGAAATCTATTTACATCTATCATTGAGCGTTCCTCCCTAAAAGTCTGCTGTAAGCTCAACTTTTATTTCGATACAACTTCGTCTTTGTCATTATCACGTTCTGATTCTCTTTGGACGTCGTCTTCAACGACTGTGTTCATGTTCACTTCGTTGTCTTCATCATCCATAATCGACACTTCAAGTCCGAGTGATTGTAACTCTTTCATAAGTACTCGGAATGATTCTGGAATACTTGGGTTCGGTAAGTTTTCACCTTTTACAATTGCTTCATACGTGTTCACACGACCGATTGTGTCGTCTGATTTCACCGTTAGAATTTCTTGTAACGTGTATGCTGCACCGTATGCTTCAAGCGCCCATACTTCCATCTCACCGAATCTTTGTCCACCAAACTGTGCTTTACCACCAAGTGGTTGCTGTGTTACGAGTGAGTATGGTCCAGTACTTCTTGCGTGAAGCTTATCATCAACCATGTGTGATAATTTCAGCATGTACATAACACCGACAGATACACGGTTTTCAAATGGTTCACCTGTACGTCCGTCATATAGTACTGTTTTACCGTCTCTTGCGAGCCCTGCTTCTTCCATCGTGCTCCAAACGTCTTCTTCGTTCGCACCGTCAAATACTGGCGTTGCCATCTTAAGTCCCATCTCACGCGCTGCCATACCTAAGTGAAGCTCTAACACCTGTCCGATGTTCATACGTGAAGGTACTCCGAGTGGGTTTAACATAATATCGATAGGTGTCCCGTCTGGTAAGAATGGCATATCTTCTTCTGGAAGAATTGTCGAGATAACCCCTTTGTTACCGTGACGTCCTGCCATTTTATCTCCGACTGAGATTTTTCTCTTTTGAACGATATATACGCGCACGAGTTGGTTCACTCCTGGTGATAATTCGTGACCGTCTTCACGGTTAAACACTTTAACGTCTAAGACGATACCGCCCGCACCGTGTGGTACACGAAGTGACGTATCTCTAACTTCACGTGCTTTTTCACCGAAGATTGCGTGTAACAAACGGTCTTCTGGAGTTTGTTCTGTCACACCTTTAGGTGTTACTTTACCAACTAAAATATCTCCGTCTTTAACTTCTGCACCGACGTACACGATACCGCGCTCGTCTAACTTTTTCATTGCAGATTCAGAAACGTTTGGAATGTCTCTTGTGATCTCTTCAGGACCAAGTTTTGTATCTCTTGATTCTGATTCATACTCTTCAATGTGAATCGACGTATAAACGTCGTCTTTTACTAAACGCTCAGACATGATAACTGCGTCTTCGTAGTTATAACCGTCCCACATCATAAATCCGACGACGACGTTTTGTCCAAGTGCCATTTCACCGTTGTCCATAGATGGACCGTCCGCTAAAATTTCACCTTTTTCGACTTCATCGCCAAGTGATACGATTGGGCGCTGAGTATAACAAGTACCTGCGTTTGAACGTTCAAATTTCACAAGTTTATATTTATCGATTTCTTCTGTTTTCGTATAGTTTCCGTCGCCATTTTTATCGACGTAACGACGCACGTGAATTTCACGCGCTTCTACGTGTTCTACAACACCTTTATAACGCGAAACAACTGCTGCACCTGAGTCTTTTGCTGTTACGTGTTCCATACCTGTACCGACGTACGGTGAGTCCGGAATGAGTAACGGCACTGCTTGACGTTGCATGTTCGCACCCATTAATGCACGGTTCGCGTCGTCGTTTTCTAAGAACGGAATACATGCTGTCGCTGCTGATACAACTTGTTTTGGTGATACGTCCATGTAGTCCATTTTATCTCTATGCATTGCTGTGTTGTTTCCACGGAAACGACAGATGACTTCTTCATTTTTAAACGTACCGTCTTCGTTTAACTCTGCGTTCGCTTGTGCGACGACAAACTGTTCTTCTTCATCTGCAGTTAAGTAGTCGATTCTGTTAGTGACCGCATTCGTTTCAGGATCTACACGACGATACGGCGTTTCGATAAATCCGAACTCGTTGACGCGTGCAAAACTTGATAACGAGTTGATTAGACCGATGTTTGGTCCCTCTGGTGTTTCAATTGGACACATACGTCCGTAGTGAGAATAGTGTACGTCACGTACTTCCATTCCTGCACGTTCTCTCGTTAAACCACCTGGTCCAAGTGCTGATAAACGTCTCTTATGCGTTAACTCAGCAAGTGGGTTCGTTTGGTCCATGAACTGAGATAATTGAGAGCTACCAAAGAACTCTTTAATCGATGCGATTACCGGACGAATGTTAATGAGTTGTTGCGGTGTCACTGTGTTTTTGTCTTGAATTGACATTCTTTCGCGAATGACACGTTCCATACGTGCAACACCAATACGGAATTGGTTTTGTAATAACTCACCGACACTACGTAAACGACGGTTACCTAAATGGTCGATGTCGTCTGTATGTCCAACGCCATTTAATAAGTTAAAGTAATAACTGATTGACGCGATAATGTCTGACGGCGTGATAGATTTCACTTCTTTGTCAGGGAACGCGTTACCGATGATGTTTGTCGTTGTATCTTCGTCACCATCGACGTTAGATTTAACTTTAATCGATTGAATTTCTACTGGCTCTTCTAAAATGCCGTTTTCGAATTCAAACGTTTTTAAGTTCACTGTCGTTTCAAGTTGTTCCATAATATTGTCGAGCGTACGACGATCAATTGTCGTACCTGCTTCAACGATTACTTCACCAGTTTCTGTATCAACAAGTGGTTCTGCAACGACTTGGTTGAATAGACGGTTTTGTAAGTGAAGTTTTTTGTTCATCTTATAACGACCAACTGCCGCTAAGTCATAACGCTTTGGATCAAAGAAACGTGTATATAGTAAGTTTCTTGCGTTTTCAACTGTTGGCGGTTCACCTGGACGTAATCTTTCATATATTTCAAGTAATGCTTGATCGACTGTTTCTGTTGTGTCTTTGTCTAATGTGTTTCTTAAATATTCGCTGTCCCCTAATAAGTCAACGATTTGTTGATCTGTAGCGAAACCTAACGCACGTAGTAATACCGTAATTGGCATTTTACGCGTACGGTCGATTTTTACGTAAACCGTATCTCTTGCGTCCATTTCATACTCTAACCATGCACCACGGTTAGGAATAACTGTCGCTGTGTAGCTCGTTCTACCATTTTTATCGAGCTTATCCGAGTAATACACAGAAGGACTACGGACTAACTGAGAAACGATAACACGTTCTGCACCGTTAATAATGAATGTACCTGTATCTGTCATGAGAGGGAAATCTCCCATAAACACTTCTTGTTCTTTTACTTCACCAGTTTCTTTAATAATGAGTCTAACTTTAACTCTTAAAGGCGCTGAATACGTAGCGTCGTGGTTTTTAGCCTCATCGACGTTGTATTTAGGCTCTCCGAGTTTATAGTCGACAAACTCAAGCGAAATGTTTCCTGTGAAATCCTCAACAGGTGAGATATCTTTAAACATTTCGATTAAGCCAGATTTCAGAAACCATTCATAAGAATTCGTTTGAATTTCAATTAAGTTCGGCAACTCCAACTTCTCTTCGATACGTGAATAGCTTCTACGTTTTGCATGTTTTCCATACTGAATCACTTGACTCATCGACAGATTCACCCCTAAAAATATTTCCCACTATTATCAACAGATAGACCTCATAAGACAAAAAAGAAAACGGAATTAAACAACTCCATTTCCTATAAACATTGACTTATTCAAAAGCTTCTACCAATACGTGCTTTCGAAAAATATACATACTTCTTGATAATAATATTCATTTAACAACTATATCACAGCTAATTTGTCAAGTCAAATTATTATCTCTTGTAAATTTGACTGATTTCACATAGCTTTGAATAACAAAAACACTCCACTAACAAAATGTTAATGGAGTATATCTACTTATCTATTCGCATAAAACTCTTCTGCTTTTTTGAGGTAAATTTCTTCTTCTGGTAGCATTTCTGATTCTTCGACAATCGCATCTACTGGACACACTGCGACACACGCACCACAGTCGATACAAATATCCGGATCGATGTAGAACTGATCTTCGCCTTCCTCGATACAATCTACAGGACACACGTCTACGCAATCACCAGACTTTTCTGCTGCACACGGTTGTAAAATTACATATGCCATAGTTCGGCCTCCTCACTGACTTCTCTTTTCTATATTTTTCATTGTACACCTATTTTCTTTAATATTAAACAATAATTCTAACTAACGTGTTTAATACTCTTTAAGATGTAGTAACCTTTACTCTTTTTTAGTTTTTCTACATTTCCATATAACGTTTCTAAATGTTTTAAATATGACGGCATACCTTGCTTTTTTTGAACAACCATATAAAACGCACCGCGATCGACTAATCGTTCATAACTATCGTTAATAATTTCAAGCACTGTATCTTTTCCTGCTCTAAACGGCGGATTCGTTACGTATAAATCAGCTTTTAACTCCATATCATCATACATTTCTCTTTTAACGATATCAAAACTTACGTTATTGTTATGCATGTTCGTATCTAGAACACTGATTGCATCTTCATTTACTTCAACCGCAACACCGTCTCCGTCGTAATGGTCGGCGAGTACGATACTCACTGGTCCGTACCCAGCACCCATATCGATGAAGTACCCAGGACCATCGTAATCTTCTAACACTGCATTTAATAATACGTCCGAACCAAAATCAACACGGTCTTTTGAAAACACACCACGATCTGTCGTAAACATATATGTTTTACCCTTTATATTATATTTAATTTCTTTAAAATCATGCGGTGTATCATCTGTCGTATAGTAATGTGACATAAACACCCTCCTTTTATGTAGAAAAAAAGACTTATAAACATAATGTTTATAAGTCTAAAATATCATATTTTAATTATTTAAGCTCTACGCTAGCTCCAACTTCTTCAAGTTGTGCTTTAAGTGCTTCTGCTTCTTCTTTAGGTAATGCTTCTTTGATAACTTTAGGAGCGTTGTCAACAAGCTCTTTTGCATCTTTAAGTCCAAGACCAGTTGCTTCACGAACTGCTTTGATAACTTTGATTTTAGATGAACCTGCATCTGTAAGTTCAACGTCGAACTCAGATTTTTCTTCAGCGCCACCTTCAGCTGCGCCACCTGCTACTGCTACTGGAGCTGCTGCTGTTACACCAAACTCTTCTTCAATAGCTTCAACTAATTCGTTTAATTCTAATACTGACATTTCTTTAATTGCTTCAATGATTTGATCTTTATTAGCCATTATTAAATCCTCCAATTTTTAACTTTTTTAATTTTAATTATGCTTCTTCAGTTTCTTCTACTGCGTCTGTACCTTCTTCTTTTTGCTCTCCAACTGCTTTAACTGCATAAGCGAAGTTGCGCATTGGCGCTTGAAGAACAGAAAGTAACATAGATACAAGTCCGTCTTTTGATGGTAAAGTTGCGATTGCTTTAACGCTTTCTACGTCTGCAATTTCACCTTCGATGATACCTGCTTTAATTTCAAGTGCTTCATGCTCTTTTGAGAAGCTGTGAAGTACTTTCGCTGGAGCAATTACGTCTTCGTTTGAGAACGCGATCGCGTTTGGACCAGTTAAGTGTTCTTCTAATCCTTCGATTCCAGCCTCTTGTAACGCACGACGTACCATCGTGTTTTTGTAAACGTGGAACTCAACACCAGCTTCTCTAAGTTGTTTACGAAGTGCTGTTGCTTCAGCAACTGAAAGACCTTGGTAATCAACTACGATTGTTGAAACTGAGTTTTTGAATTGTTCCGCGATTTCAGAAACGTGTTGTTTCTTTCTTTCGATAACATTTGTCATAGTTACACCTCCGTTTTGAAAATTATCGGTGCAATAAAAAAAGCACCTTTTACCCAGGGCAAAAAGTGCTCATATATTTATAAATAATATACAAGTCATTTTTGTTTGCCTCGGTAGGATTGTGTTTTAAGTCTTAGACTCCTACTGTCTTAGGTAAAACATCTAAATTTAATACAAGAGTAAATATACCACGTACATTTACTCTTGTCAATTTATTTTTTAAACGTCTGTTCTAACTTGTGATGGATCTAATTTAATACCAGGACCCATCGTGCTAGAAACTGCAACTGAACGGAAGTAAACGCCTTTTGCAGTTGCTGGTTTAGCTTTTACTAAAGCTTCGTGTAAAGCGTTGAAGTTTTCAACTAATTTATCAGTACCGAATGACACTTTACCGATTGTAGAGTGAACGATACCAGATTTTTCAGCACGGTATTCTACTTTACCAGCTTTGATTTCTTCAACTGCTTTTGTAACGTCCATCGTTACTGTACCAGTTTTAGGGTTTGGCATTAAACCTTTAGGTCCTAACACACGACCAAGTTTACCAACTTCTCCCATCATGTCTGGTGTTGCAACGATTACGTCAAAGTCAAACCAACCACCGTTGATTTTTTCAGCAAGTTCTGCTTCTCCTACGTAGTCAGCTCCAGCTGCTTCTGCTTCTTTCGCTTTTTCACCTTTTGCGAACACTAATACACGTTGTGATTTACCAGTTCCGTTTGGTAATACGATCGCACCACGGATTTGTTGGTCGTTTTTACGTGTATCAATACCTAGGCGGAAAGCTACGTCTACTGACGCATCAAAGTTTGTTGTGCTTGTTTCTTGTGCAAGCTTAATAGCATCTTCGATTGAGTATACTGCTTCAGAGTCTACTTTCTTTGAAGCTTCAAGATACTTTTTACTTCTCTTAGCCATTTATATTCCTCCTTGTGGTTATAGCGGGTGAACCTCCCACATGTACCAATACTTTTTCTTTTAAATAATTATTACTTTTTAACAGTGAAGCCCATGCTGCGTGCAGTACCTTCTACCATGCGCATTGCCGCTTCAACGTCTGCTGCGTTTAAGTCTTCCATTTTAAGTTCAGCGATTTCGCGAACTTGTGCTTCAGTTACTTCAGCAACTTTGTTTTTGTTAGGTTCACCAGAACCTTTTTCAACTTTAGCTGCTTTTTTAAGAAGAACTGCTGCTGGTGGAGTTTTTGTGATGAAAGTAAATGAACGGTCTTCATATACTGAAATCTCCACTGGAATTAAAAGACCTGCTTGGTCTTGAGTTTGTGCGTTAAACTCTTTTGTGAATCCCATAATGTTAATACCTGCTTGACCTAATGCTGGTCCAACTGGTGGTGCAGGAGTTGCTTTACCTGCAGGGATTTGTAATTTAACAACGTTGATAACTTTTTTAGCCACGATGTCAACCTCCTCATTCTCGTGATGTGGTCACAGGATGCTAAGATTTCATCCTCCCACTCATATCTTTTTACATAAAAAAGATGGTCGCATTTTTGCAACCATCTCATAGTAACATACTTCACTTGTCTTTTCAATTGTTTTTTAGTCGATTTTTTCGATTTGGTCGTACTCGACTTCAACTGGTGTTTCACGTCCAAATAATTCAACTAATACAGTCAGTTTAAAGTGTTGCTCGTCGATTTCTTCGATCGTACCGAATTGATTATTAAACGGACCATCGATAATTTTAACTGATTCTCCGATTTCTACGTCGAAGTCTACGATGCGCTCTGACATACCCATTTGTCTTAAGATGAAGCGTGCTTCTTCTTTTAATAATGGGTTCGGTTTAATTCCAGCACCTTGAGAACCGACAAAACCAGTTACTCCAGGTGTGTTACGTACGACGTACCAAGACTCATCTGTCATGATCATCTCAACTAAGACGTAACCTGGGAATGTCTTTTTCATTTGTGTTTTCTTTTTACCATCTTTAATCGTCGTTTCCTCTTCTTCTGGTACAACGACACGGAAAATTTGGTCTTGCATGTTCATCGACTCTAAACGTGCAAGTAAGTTTTGATGTACTTTGTTTTCATAGCCTGAGTAAGTATGAATGGCATACCATTGTTTTTCTTCGGACATAATATCCTCCCTCATTACATTGCATCAATTAAATACGTAATACCTATATCAATCGCGTAGAAAAAGAATAAGAAGAAGATAACAGTGAAAACAACGATTGACGTATAATTCACTACTTCTTTACCAGTTGGCCAACTTACTTTTTTCATTTCACTGACGACGTTTGCAAGGAAATTTCTATCGTTATTCATGCGACGCCTCCTCATCTTATATGGAACTTTTATGAATCGTATGTCGGTTGCATTGTTTACAGAACTTTTTCATCGTGAGTCTCGTGCCATCTTTCTCGGCAGCTTGTTTAACGTGATAGTTACGACTGCCACACTCGCTACATAGTAATGCAACTTTCATCTCATTACCTCATTTCAATTCTTATATACTATACCGATTAAAGTCTACGTTTGTCAATAAACGCCGTGCTGTTTCTCTTTTTTACGAAGGACACGGTACAATGTATTTTGAATCGATTTACGATTCGTTTTTAACTTTTCGCTAATTTCATCAAATGTATAATGCTCTCCTAAATATTTTAACACAGCCCGCTCGTAATCTGAAAACGTCTTTTTATCTTGGAGCATATAAGAGTACTGATCTCGGTTTATGATTTGATCGATGCGGTCGTACGTTTCTACTTTGTCACACACGTAGTTTGACAGTTCGTTGCTCGTCGTTTCTTTACTATTTAATCGATAAAAATACACACTACGTTTTTTTAGTTCTAAATATGCAGATCGTATTGCGTAATTATGAAAGTCACCAAGTCTTTTGTCGTATCTAAAGCACGCGTGGAGTAAATACTCCATAATCATCTGTTCTAAGTCTTCTCTTTCATAAGGGTCTCGCGTATGTTTATATGTCATTTTACGTACTTTTAAACGAATAGCCTCATCGATCTTGTCAAAGTAATCGAGCTTCCCATTTTTTACGTGTTCGACATATTCATTGAGTTTCGAATCTTCGTAAATAAATAACAAAAACGAACGAATGTTGTACATGAATACCTCCCGTTTTTGTATATATCATACATACGAAAGTTGTAACTCACAAGTCGCCCTAACGCTTGCCACGTCGCAGTTTTTCAAGTTCTGCTAAAATATCGTCACTAATATTTAATTTTGTCTTAGGCACTTTTTGATTTATTGCTTCAATTTCGACACTAATATTTTTTTCTGCATGTTTTAAGTCTTCCCACATTTCTCTCGATGGAATTCTGTACGCTCCGTAAGAAAATATCGCGTTTTGCTCTGGTAAATCACTCGTTACGACTGTAATCTCCGTTAAGTGAGGATGGAAGTACTTATAAACGAAACGTTCGATATATTCGTCGGCGGTTTCTTTTTCTTTTGTAAAAACGACTTGGACACCGTGATAGTCGTACACCGTCTCTTTTGATTTCACCTCGTACGCATCGAATACACAAATGACGTCGTACTTTGATACGGCTTGATATTCACTTAATATCGTAAGTAATTCTTCGCGTGCGTATTCTAAACTTAACCGACTCTCTTCGGTAAGTCGTTTATTTGCCCCGATCAAATTGTACCCGTCGACTAACATTATTTTTTGTCTTCTTTTCATGACGCTACTCTTTTAACGGGTGTTGTTTACGGTACACTTCGTACATTAAAATGCCTGCGGATACCGAAGCGTTTAAGCTCGATATTTTACCGACCATTGGAATCGTTACAGTAAAATCACATTTTTCTAACGTCTTTTTACTAATGCCGTCCCCTTCATTTCCGATAATAAGTACCGTATTAATGTCTGCCGGGTATTCTCTATAGTCCATCGGCGCATCCATCGTCGTACCGACCGTCCAAAACCCTGCGTCTTTTAGTTTGTCGATCGCTTGGTTGACGTTTGTTACGCGTACGACTGGGACGTGTTCGACCGCACCAACTGACACGCGTGCGACTGTATCTGTAATTTGTACGCTACGTCTATTCGGAATAATTACCGCGTCAAATCCTGTCGCGTCCGCTGTACGTAATATACTTCCTAAGTTATGTGGATCTTCTAAGCCGTCGAGTAAGAGAAGATTCGCTTTCTTTCCTTCGACGTTTTGAATGAGAGTGTCTAACGGCATATATTTATATGCACTGATAAATGCGATAATCCCTTGATGACGTTCATTCGTAAACGATTCTAATTTACTTTTAGGAACCGTTTGAACGACGACTTTGTTTTTCTTTGCAAGCTTTAAAATATCGTTAATTTGATGCTTCTCAATACTATCTTGGATTAAAATCTTGTTTAAATCACGATCACCTTGTAACGCCTCTTTAACTGCATGACGTCCTGCAAGAACAGATTCACTCATAAATACTCACCTCGCACTATAATTTCAAAAAGCGCATCGAGCCTATCATACTTTTCGTTTAAATATAACACTCCGACGAGGGCTTCTAACCCCGTTGCTTCTTGATACTCTTTGCTCGTTGCGCTCTTTGCTTTCGTATTGCTCTTTTTATTTTTTGCACGTCTAACAATTTCTTTTTCTTCATCCGTTAATATATCTTCGAGTGCCCGTAACGCTTTCGATTGACTCGTCGCCTTTTCAAACGTCGTGCCGAGTTGATGCGCGTCGTTTGCTCGAATACGAGGTGACGAGTCCACAATATGTTTACGGACATACATACTGTATACTGCGTCACCGACGTATGCTTTTGTTAAGTCGTGAATGTCATATAAATTATCCACGGCGGAATTTCACTCCGTCTTTTGTGTCTTCTAAAATAATGCCTTTTTCATGAAGTGTGTCACGAATTTCATCTGCACGGGCAAAATCTTTCTCTTTACGTGCCGCTTCCCGCTCTTCGATTAGCACTTCTATTTCATCGTCTAAAAGTAATTCTTCCTGTTCAAGTGTAATACCAAGAACGTTACTGTATGCATCGTATGCGTTAATATAAGCGTCAAGAACATCTTTGTTCGTTGCGTCACGGCGCATATATTTGTTTAAGCGCGTTGCAAGTTCGTGCCACGCTGTAATGGCGTTCGCTGTGTTGAAGTCGTCGTCCATCGCTTCTTCAAACGTATTTATATTTTCTTTGACGAAGTCGAGTTCTTTATCGTCTAATTCTGTGCTGATTGCGTGTCCTCTACGTTCTACTGCGGTATTATATGCGGTTAAAATTCTGTCTAAGCCAGCAGCTGCTGAGTCGACAAGTTCTCGGTTAAAGTTAATTGGTCCGCGGTAATGCACACTTAGCATAAAGAATCGTAAAATGTTTGGATCGAGTTCTTTTAAAATATCGTGTACAGTGATAAAGTTACCGAGTGATTTCGACATCTTTTCGTTGTCGATGTTGATGTAGCCGTTATGCATCCAATAATTGGCGAACGTTTCGTCTGTGCAACATTCTGATTGAGCGATTTCGTTTTCGTGATGTGGGAACGTTAAGTCTTGCCCACCCGCATGAATATCCATTGTCTTGCCTAAATGTTTTGTCGCCATTACCGAGCATTCGATATGCCAACCTGGACGCCCTTTACCCCACGGACTATCCCAGCTAATTTCATCTTCTTTTTCGTGCTTCCATAACGCAAAATCAAGTGGATCGTCTTTACTTTCACCTTGCTGGATACGTGCACCGACTTTTAAATCGTCGATAGACTGTTTAGATAACTGCCCGTAACCGTCGTATGAACGTGTTTTAAAGTATACGTCTCCATCTCGCTCATAAGCATGTCCTTTATCGATTAACGTTTCAATGAATGCGATGATGTCATCCATATGGTCCATAACTCTCGGGTGGACGTCTGCTTTTTTGACGTTTAATGCACCTGTATCTTCAAAGTATGCTTCGATAAATTTGTCCGCAATTTCTGGAACTGTTTGACCTGTTTCTTTAGACGCGTTGATGAGCTTGTCATCAACGTCAGTGAAGTTCGATACGAACGTGACATCATATCCGCGGTATTCTAAGTAGCGACGCACTGTGTCAAATACGATTGCCGGACGTGCGTTACCGATATGGATATAGTTATACACCGTCGGTCCGCAGACGTACATTTTTACTTTACCTTCTTCAATTGGAACAAACTTTTCTTTTTGACGTGTGAGTGTGTTATATATGTGAACCATCTTTAACCTCATTCCTCTCTTTTTCTTTAAATTGAGTGATTTCTTTTTCTAATTCTAAAATTTTATTTAATATCGGATCTGGTAAGTTGTTGTGGTTAAGCGTATCTGTTGGCACACGCTTACCGTGACGTCTAACGATATGTCCTGGAATTCCAACGACTGTTGAGTACGACGGCACATTTTTTAAGACGACCGAGTTCGCACCGATATTCGTGCCTTCGCCTATAGTGATATTACCAAGCACCTGCGCGCCGGTTGCGACGAGTACTTTATCTTCAATCGTCGGGTGACGCTTACCCTTTTCTTTACCGGTACCACCAAGCGTGACTCCTTGGTATAACGTAACATCGTCTCCAATCGTCGTCGTTTCACCAATGACAATTCCCATCCCATGGTCGATGAATAGCCTCCTGCCGATCGTCGCGCCAGGGTGAATCTCAATGCCTGTAAAAAATCGAATCGTTTGTGAAATGATACGCGCGATTAAAAACATCCGGTGCTTATAAAACCAATGAGCAATCAAGTGACCCCAGACAGCGTGCATACCAGAATACGTCAGAAAAACCATCGTCTGACTCGTCGCTGCTGGATCTAGCTCGAGCACCATATCAATATCTTCTTTTATTCTTTTAAACATTGTCTCTCCTTTTGTGAGTGGGGTGCGTCGTGGGTTTCCATCTAACAAAATATCGTTGCGATTCGAGGTTTTTTGAAAATAAACGCCATGATCCATAAGATGAAAAGGCGTTTTTATCCTCATAGTGTAATAGCGCTCA
>NZ_CAVG010000017.1 GCF_000438455.1 Nosocomiicoccus massiliensis | reverse complement strand
AGCGACAACCAGGCGTCCAAGCGCCAACCATCCAATTGCTGAAGAAAAACCTGTTCTTTACCTCGTGATCACGAGCACCATTAAACTTTACCGCCTGTCGCAATTAAAAACACCTCTGCCCTAATACGGACAGAGGTGCGTTGCACGGTTCCACTCTGATTTTTATCTTTTATTCACTTTTAAATTTCTGCATTTCTTTAAATAATAGTGTTGCCTTCACACCGACCAGGCAATCTCTGTTTTCACGTTATTTAAATACTGATTACAACAAGTGAATTATATAACGATTTTTAGTTGTTTTCAATCTTAAAGACTTTGAATGACGTTTTCAATGCGTGCGAGTGCTGTCTCTTTACCGAGGAGTTCTAATGCGTTTGGTAGTTCTGGTCCTCTTGTTTCGCCTGTTGTCGCTACGCGAATTGGCATGAATAAGTTTTTACCTTTGATGCCTGTTTCTTTTTGCACTGATTTGATCGCTTTTTTAATGTTGTCTGCTGTGAAGTCTTCTAAGTTCGCGAATGTTTCTTTTAACGCGTCCATTAAATCTGGTACTTGTTCTCCAGCTAATACTTCTTTTGCCGCTTCATCATACGAAACGTCTTCTTTAAAGAATTGCTCAGATAACTCGACGATTTCAGCTGCGTAACTCATTTGTGGTTGGTATAACTGAACGAGTGATTTTGCCCATTCTAATTCTTCTTCTGAAGCGTCTTCTTTTACGCGACCTGCTTCAACTAAGAATGGTAATGCAAGCTCAAATACTTTGTCGATATCTTTTTGTTTCATGTACTGGTTGTTTACCCATTCTAATTTTACTTTGTCAAAGAATGCTGGTGATTTTGATAAACGTTCTTCTGTAAATAATTCAATAAATTCTTCTTTTGTGAATAGTTCTTCTTCTCCACCTGGTGTCCAACCGAGTAAAGCGATGAAGTTAAATAATGCTTCTGGTAAATAACCAAGTGCTTCATAGTCTTCGATGAACTGTAAAATACCACTATCGCGTTTTGATAATTTCTTACGTTCTTCGTTTACGATTAACGTCATATGACCAAATTGTGGTGGCTCTAATTCAAGTGCCTCGTAAACCATTAATTGGCGTGGTGTGTTTGAAATGTGATCGTCTCCACGTAATACGTGTGTGATTGCCATTTCATGGTCGTCAATCGCGACGGCAAAGTTGTATGTTGGTGTACCGTCTTTTTTAACGATGACCCAGTCACCAATACCGTTTGAGTCAAATGATAATTCGCCTTTTACCATGTCGTTGAACGTATATAATTTATCTTTTGGTACGCGAATACGAATCGATGGCTCTCTACCTTCTGCGATAAATGCTTCTTCTTCCTCTTTAGTTAAGTTCGCGTGTTTACCGCTATACATCGGTTGCTTTCCATTTTTAAGTTGTGTTTCGCGTTCTTCTTCTAACTCTTCTGCTGTCATATAGCAACGATATGCTTTGTCTTCAGCGAGTAACTTTTCGATATAAGGTTTATAAATATGGTTACGCTCTGATTGACGGTACGGTCCATATTCTCCACCGACGTCGACTGACTCATCCCAGTCGAGTCCGAGCCATTTTAAATAATTTAACTGTGAAGACTCACCTTCGTCGACGTGACGTGCTTTATCTGTATCTTCAATACGGATGATGAACTCCCCACCGTAGTGACGTGCGAATAGATAGTTAAATAATGCACTTCTTGCGTTACCGATATGTAGGTAACCTGTTGGACTTGGGGCATATCTTACTCTTACTTTACTCATTGTTTGCCTTCTTTCTTTTTTAATAAAATCACCGCTTCACTCGCGATGCCTTCTTTTCGACCTAATGCGCCGAGTTTTTCATGTGTTGTTGCTTTTACGTTTACGTTGTCGATACTCGTCTCGAGTAGTCGCGCGACGTTTTGTCGAATGTCATCGATGTACGGACGAAACTTCGGTGCCTCAGCGATAATCACTGCGTCAACGTTACCGACCTCGTAACCTTTTTCTGTCATTTTTGACACGACTTCACTTAATAATACTTGTGAATCCATATCTTTATATTTTGGATCATTATCCGGGAAAAACTTTCCAATATCACCAAGTGCGAGTGCACCTAAAATCGAGTCTGCGATCGTATGAAGGAGTACATCCGCATCACTATGACCGTCTAATCCTTCTTCATGCTCGATTTCAAGACCACCGATAATTAACGGACGTCCCTTTTTTAACTGATGAACATCATAACCGTGACCGATTCTCATCTTTCTCGACTCCTTAATATCGATTCTCCGAGTACTAAATCTTCTACCGTCGTAATTTTAATGTTATTATACGACGAATCTACCATAAAAACATCATGTCCATACGCCTCGACCATCATTGCGTCATCCGTGACTGATAAGTCATTTTCTCGTGCGTATTCATGTGCATCCATTAATAAATTATAACAAAAAGCTTGTGGCGTGTGCACCTCGAACGTCGTCTCTCGGTTAATTGTTGCTTCAACTTTTCCGTCGACGACTGTCTTCATCGTGTTTTTTGCTTTGACACCACAAATGACCGCTTCTTTTTCCACGACCGCTCTCTTTAAGCGTGATAAAGTAACCATGTCTAAAAATGGGCGTGCAGCGTCATGTACAAATACGTAATCCGCATCGACGTGTAAAAGCGCGTTATATATCGAATGTTGGCGTTCTTTACCGCCGAGTACGATGCGTTTTACTTTTTTGACGTCTTTTAACGCTTCATTCAGTTCTTCGATGTCCTCTTTTCCAGTTGCGATAATAATTTCTTTACAGTCTGGATCTTGATTGAATATGTCGACTGTGCGATGAATGATCGATTGGCCGTCAATTTCGTATTTTATCTTATTAAAGCCAAGCCCCATACGTTTTCCGATCCCTGCTGCTGGAATCACTGCTGAATACTGCATTATTTCTCTCCAAGTTTTGTAAATATTATTCTCCCAGAATGGGTTTGAAGTATCGATGTTACTTCAACGAGTACCGTTTCGTTAATATAAGATTCTCCAGAATCTAAAACGACCATCGTGCCGTCTGTTAAGTATCCAACACCTTGGTTGTCTTCTTTACCTGATTTTGTAATTAAAATTTCGAACGTGTCACCTTGATGAATATTTAACTGCACCGCTTCAGTTAATTCGTTCACATTTAATACTGTCACTTTATGGACTTGTGCTACACGATTTAAATTGTAGTCTGTCGTAATAATTGCGGCATTTTCTTCTTTAGCGAGTTCAATGAGCTGCTGGTCCACATCTAACTTATCGTATTTGACCGTTTTTACTTTAACGGCGTCCGATTGTTTTTGAAGTGCGTTTAAAATGTCGAGACCGTGTTGTCCTTTATCTCGCTTTAAATGATCGGTGGAATCTGCAATTAATTGTAGTTCGTCTAGCACGAATTGTGGAATGATAATTTCGCCTTCTAAAAATCCGCTTTTTAAAACGTCTAACACACGTCCATCGATAATTGCACTCGTATCAAGTAGTTTTTTCGTTAAATTTTTAGGTGCTCGGTTAAATAGTTCGAGGATCTCTGTCGTCTTTTTTAAGCCGAGTTGATACCCTAAATAACCGAGGACAACTGCTGAAATGAGTGGAATGACTTCACGGACAACAGGTATGTCTAACATGTTCGTTAATAACGTAATAAAAACAGTAAACAATAATCCAAGTAGCATACCAATTGTTGCAAAGAATATTTCCGTAATGTTTCTAGATAATAGTTTTCGCTCTACTTTCTTTAATCCGCGCACAAAATATGGCATCGTCCAAAATGTTAAAGCTAAAAATAGTACCCCGCCAATCGCACCATAGAAAAATACGTTGTGGATTGCACTTGGTACTGGAAAGTCTGTCGAATGGAAACACCATATTCCGAGTGTGACTCCGGTAAGAAAGTAGACGAGTGTTAATAATCCTCTTAACATTCGTCTTCCTTCCTTTCTATTTGTAAATTTCTTTCATTGCATCTTTTAACGTTCTTGCTCCGACTACCTCAATATCTACAGGAGTAAGTCCAGCTAAGTTTGACGCTGGGATAATCGCTCGGTTAAACCCTAACTTCGCCGCTTCTTGCAAGCGCTGTTCGATTTTAGTAACGCGTCTAATTTCACCTGTTAAACCGACTTCTCCGATGAAACACGTATCGCCTCGTACGCTTATATTTTTAAAGCTCGAAGCGATTGCCATAATCACAGCAAGGTCAACCGCTGGCTCATCGAGTTTAACGCCACCCGCGACTTTTATATATGCGTCGTGTTGCTGCATGAGTAGGCCTTCAGATTTTTCTAATACTGCCATGAGTAGTGATAGTCTATTGTGGTCAATCCCTGTAGCCATGCGTCTTGGGTTATGGAAATGCGTTGGCGTGACGAGAGCTTGTATTTCAACGAGCATCGCGCGTGTCCCTTCCATCGTCGCAACAATCGCAGATCCTGGCGTATTTTTAGAACGTTCTTCTAAGAAAATTTCAGATGGATTTAAGACTTCTTTTAGACCATCGTACTTCATCTCAAAGATACCCATTTCGTTTGTCGATCCAAATCTGTTTTTTACTGCGCGTAAAATTCTAAACGTGTGATGTTGGTCACCTTCAAAGTATAAAACAGTGTCTACCATATGTTCGAGTAAACGCGGCCCGGTGATCTGCCCGTCTTTAGTAACGTGTCCGACGATAAACGTCGCGATGTTTTGACCTTTTGCGATATTCATAATCGACTGTGTACATTCACGTACTTGTGACACACTTCCTGGTGCACTTGTAATATCCGGATGAAATACTGTTTGAATGGAGTCGATAATTAAAAAGTCTGGATTTAATTTATTGATCTCATCGTGGATATAAAATAAATTCGTCTCTGCGTAGACGTTTAAATTCGACGCATCTGTCGTAATTCGGTCTGCACGCATTTTAATTTGTTCCAGAGATTCCTCACCTGAGACGTATAATACGTCGTAATCTTCCGCAAGTGTGAGTGCCGTTTGTAATAAAATCGTCGACTTTCCAATCCCTGGATCTCCTCCAATTAAAATAAGAGAACCATCGACAATCCCACCACCAAGTACTCTGTCAAACTCGCCACTCTTCGTTTTTGTACGCGGCGACTCTTTTTTCGTCACACGTGATAACTGGGTCGCACGTGTTTTTTCATCCGTCACTTTACCGAGTGTGCCGCGTCCTGATGCTTTCGTTTCTTTATGTACAAGCGACTCTTCCATTTGGTTCCATGCCCCACAGTTTGGGCATCGACCGTACCATTTTGGAGATTCGAATCCGCATGCTAAACATTCAAATACTGTTTTTGTTTTTGCCATTTGTAAACGTTAACCTCCTCGGTTTAATTACTCACTATTATATAATTTTCTAAACAATTATGAAAGTACCGTACATGTGACATAAAAAGGTTTAGAGCATTATAACAAGCTCTAAACCCTTGACATCTATTTATGCATTTTCAGTTGTCTTTTCAAGCGATCCTGTGTCGACTTTAAATGCGTCGTCTTTATAATCGACAGACACCGTTTTACCTACTAAGTCTTGTCCACTTAATATCGCTTCACTTAACGTGTCTTCGATATTCTTTTGAATACTTCTATTTAATGGTCGCGCACCAAATTCTTTGTCATACCCGTCATCGACGAGTGCTTTTACTGCGCTGTCTGTTAATTCAACTTGAATGTCACGGTCTTTTAGACGCGCGTTTAAGTCTTTGATCATAAGAGAAACGATTTCTTCTAGATGTTCTTTTTCTAAGCTGTGGAATACGATGATATCGTCAACACGGTTTATGAATTCTGGTCTAAACGTGTTTTTGAGTTCTTTCATCATCGTATTACGAATCGTTTCGTAGTCTTCTGACGCTTCTTGAGAGCCGAATCCTACGAATTTGTTGTCTCGTAACTCAGTCGCTCCGACGTTAGATGTCATGACAATGACTGTATTTCTAAAGTCAACTGTACGACCTGTTGAATCTGTAAGACGTCCGTCATCTAACACTTGAAGTAACATGTTGAATACGTCTGGGTGTGCTTTTTCAATTTCATCGAATAATACGAGTGAGTATGGTTTTCTACGCACGCGCTCTGTTAATTGACCGCCGTCGTCATATCCAACATATCCTGGAGGAGAACCGACGAGTCTAGACACGCTATGTTTTTCCATATATTCAGACATATCGATACGAATCATCGCGTCATCTTCACCGAAAAGTGCTTCAGACAACGCTTTTGCAAGTTCTGTTTTACCGACACCTGTCGGTCCTAAGAAGATGAAACTACCAATTGGGCGTTCAGGATTTTTAAGTCCTGCACGTGCACGACGTACTGCTTTAGAAATTGATTCTACCGCTTCATTTTGACCGATGACTCTGTCGTGTAGAATTTTCTCTAAGTTTAACAGTCGCTCTGACTCTTCTTCTGCGATTTTTTGCAGTGGAATACCCGTCATTTTTGAAATGACAAGTTCAATGTCTTCGCGCGTTACTTTTTGTTTGTCTGACGATTGTGCGTTTTTCCAATCGTTTTCTAACTGTTGAAGCTGCTCTTCAATTTTCGTTTGATCATCGCGATATTTCGCTGCTGCTTCAAATTCTTGAGATTGTACAGCTGCGTTTTTTTCTTGTTTTACTTTTTCTAGCTGATCTTCTAAATCTTTTAAATCTGGTGGTGACATATGTGATTTTAAACGCACTTTTGAAGATGCTTCATCGATTAAGTCAATTGCTTTATCTGGTAAGAATCGATCTTGAACGTAGCGGTTTGACATGACCGCCGCTGCTTCGAGTGCTTCATCAGTAATTGTCACGCTATGATGCGCTTCGTAACGGTCACGCAGTCCTTTTAGAATTAAAACCGTGTCCTCAACTGACGGTTCATCGACCATTACAGGTTGGAAACGACGTTCGAGTGCTGCGTCTTTTTCGATATATTTACGATACTCTTCTAACGTTGTCGCACCGATAACTTGAACTTCGCCTCTAGATAGAGACGGTTTTAAAATGTTAGATGCATCTACTGAACCTTCCGCACCACCTGCTCCGATTAACGTATGCATTTCATCGATAAATAAAATTACATTTCCTGATTTTTTAATTTCATCGACGACTTTTTTCATACGTTCTTCGAATTCACCGCGGTACTTAGTACCTGCAACGACTGTACCCATATCGAGCATCATGACGCGTTTATCTTTTAACGTTGACGGCACTTCATTTTTAACAATTTTTTGCGCAAGCCCTTCCGCGACAGCCGTTTTACCGACCCCAGGCTCACCGATTAATACCGGATTATTTTTAGTACGACGTGATAACACTTCGATGACTCGTGTAATTTCATCTGATCGACCGATGACTGGATCTAAACGACCGTCTTCTGCTTTTTTAGTTAAGTTTGTCGCAAGCCCGTCAAGTGTTGGGGTATCTGTTTCAGGTTTTGCTTCTTGTGACTTATACGTCTCTGGGTTACCGAGCATTCTTATGACCATCGCTCGTGCACGCGTGATGTTTAAACCGAGAGAAGATAAAACGCGTGCTGCGATACCTTCACTTTCACGAATTAACCCGAGTAATAAATGCTCTGTTCCAACGAAATTATGGTGAAGTTTACGTGCTTCATCCATCGATAATTCGATGACGCGCTTTGCGCGCGGTGTATATTGAAGGTTGACTGGTGTTTCTGTACCTTCAGTTACAAATTTACTAATTTCTTTTTCTATTAATGGTTCTGTAATATCAAAAGCTTGTAAAACTTTTGCTGCGATACCTTCTTGTTCTCGCACGAGACCAAGTAATAAGTGTTCTGTTCCTATATTTGAATGTTTTAAGCGGATCGCTTCTTCTTGTGCATACGCTAATACGCGCTGTGCACGTTCAGTTAATTTACCAAATAACATAGATTAAATACCTCCTAAGCGCCGTTTTAAAATTGTGGCACGCGCTTTATTTTCTGCTGCATCGATATATGCGGGTTCTACCGACTCTATACTTTGACGAACAAATGCACGTTGTATTTGATTTAATATCGTTTGAAATTCAAAATTTTCGATTTCTAAAATTCCCATGTCGACGCCATATTTTAAATGACTTAAATGCATTGCTGCTTCTTCTAATGACATTTGCTCTGCATACTTTAATAATCCATATGACCGAAATACAGTATCTCTCACTGTCAACGCACGATTTTGATAGAACCAATCTCTCATTCTAGTTTCTTCAAATATAATTTGTTCTTTAATTTCCTCGAGGTGATGGATGATCTCTAACTCACTTAAACCAAGTGTCACTTGGTTCGAAAGTTGATAAACATCTCCAACTGGATTTGTCCCTTCTCCGTATATACCACGAAGGGTATATCCCATACGTGTGAGGACGTCACGTAGACGTTTAATTCGTTTATTTCTCGTTAAGGCTGGTAAGTGAAGCATCACAGATGCACGCAGTCCCGTTCCAACGTTCGTCGGACACGCCGTCTTATATCCGTACTGACGATCGAATTGATACGTTAAATCTTTTTCTAGCGCATCGTCAATGTCAGACGCCGTCTCATATAACTCTTCAAGCGAGCGACCGACATTTACAACTTGAATACGAATATGATCCTCTTCTCCGATCATAATCGACGTCGTTTCATCTTCACTGACGATCAGTGTTACACCACGATTTTTAAACAGTTTACTGATTAAAAACTTTTCGTTCATTAGTTCTTTTTCGGTATCTGTTAACTCATTCATGTGTATGACGTTAAACTCCGGATAGTCTGTTGTAATCGTCTCTATAATCGGTGCGTACTCCTCTTTATCTTTAATGAGATGTGGATAATTTAAGCCTTCGACATTACGTGCAAGGCGAATGCGAGACGACATTTCAATCGGTGGATGTGTGCTGTTATTCAGCCAGGGGCTCGTCTTCACCATTACCGCCCTCCTTTAACGCTTTGATTTCATCTCTCACGACTGCAGCTTCTTCAAACGCTTGCGTTTCAATCAGTGCGTTTAACTTTTCTTCGAGTCTTTCGATTTTCTCTTCTTGTTTTAAATATAATTCGTACGATTTCGGCACTTTACCGACGTGGCGATCTTTTAAATGTTGTACACGGTTAATCATCTGGTGAATATCACTTCCAAATGTTTCATAACAGTGTTCACAACCGAATCGCCCCATGTCGACGATTGTTTTTAATGTAGACCCACAGTGATGGCACGTTCTCATTTCGGATTGTGCGTGTAACATAAAACTATTTAAGTGATTGTTGTCTTGGTCTTCAACGCTTTGATGAAATAATTCATGTGCGCACTCTTGGCATAAAAATAGTTCGTTTTTATGTTCGTTTTGACTGAGCGCTACGTGAATCATCGCTTCACGTTTATGACATCTTTCACACTGCATGCAATCACTCCTCGTATAATATTGCTTCAATAATGTTGCGCATAATGTGTGCGCGTAATATATCTCGTTCAGGTAAATCTATTAATAACGTCTCTCTTAAAATAACGCGATCCATAATACGCGCTTCATTATATGTAATCACTTCTCGGTCATACATAGATTGTATTAAATGTTGCGCATTGATTTGAGAGAGTCTATCTCCAATTAACCCAAGTATATGTTCTAAATAGTCTGCTTTAGCGTGAGTTTCAATTTTAGTAATTCTAATGTACCCACCGCCACCACGTTTACTTTCAACGATATAACCAAGTTCGTTTGTAAAACGTGTTTTAATAACATAGTTTAGCTGCGACGGAACACAATCGAATTTCTCAGCAATTTGTGCACGTTTAATTTCAACGCGCTCGTTATGAGACTCCTCGATTTTTTGTTTCAAATAAGCCTCGATAATATCCGACATATTTCGCATAGAATCACCTCTTTTGACCTTCTTTGACTATAGTATAACCTATTTGACCTATTTTAATCAATTTGGATGCTTGTTATGTGTGCATAAGCTCATCTTTTAAATTTCTTAACATTCTTTACATACAATATATAGAGCAGTTATAATAATGGAATAAGTCTAAAATTTTATCGAGGTGTGTTTATGAATATTGTATGGGGTATTATCGGTATCGCAGTCACATTCTTCTTAGCATGGATTGCAAGTTCGGATAAAAAACTCGCATTTAGAAAGTGGAAACAGATACTGTTACTGCTCGGTCTACAGCTCGCATTCGCCTTTTTAATTCTATCTACAGGTGGCGGACGTAAAGTTGTTGATGGTCTTGCGTATGGTTTCGGTAAATTACTTGAATATGCAGGTGTCGGTACGAGCTTCGTCTTCGGACCGTTACTCGTTGACGCAAATGGTGATGGACAATTCGTGTTCTTCTTTAACGTATTAATTCCAATCATCGTAGTTTCTGCATTAATCGGTATTTTACAATACTTTAAAATTTTACCAGCAATCATCCACGGATTAGGATGGGTTTTATCAAAAATTACTGGTATGCCATTTATTGAATCTTATAACGGTGCAGCTTCGATGTTCCTTGGACAGTCAGAAGTATTCGTTTCACTAAAAAACCAAGTACCTTTACTTGGTGAACAACGTCTATATACGCTCGCAGCACAAGCGATGAGTTCTATTTCTCTATCAATGGTTGCAGCATACATGACGTTATTACAACCAGAGTACGTCATCACGGCAATTGTGCTGAACTTATTCAGCGTTTACATCATCATACATATCATTAACCCGTATGATGTACCTGAGGAAGAGAACTATACTGCATCAGAGTCTAACCCTGACCAAGGCAAGTCATTCTTCCAAATTTTAAGTGACTACATTTTACAAGGTGCTTTAATCGCAGTTATCGTAGGAGCGATGCTGATCGCATTTAACGCACTTATCGCAATCTTAAACAACTTATTCTTAGCGATTCCTGGATCGGTATTTACGTTCCAAGATATACTTGGTTACATCTTAATGCCGCTTGCCGTATTAATCGGTGTGCCAGTTGCTGAGGCGCATGAAGTTGGTATTTTAATGGCAACAAAACTCGTTACAAACGAATTCGTTGCGATGGAAAACTTACAAGCAATTAAAGATACATTTGGGCCTCGTACTCAAGCAATGGTTTCAGTATTCTTAGTTTCGTTCGCGAACTTCGGTTCGATCGGAATTATCGTTGGTACTGTTAAAGGTATCCACGCAAAATCTGGTGACCTTATTGCGAAATTCGGTTTAAAACTTGTATACGGTGCATCACTCGTATCTGTATTAAGTGCAGTTATCGTTGGATTCTTTGTAAGATAAATCGATAAGGTATGTCTTTAGACATACCTTTTTCTTATATAAAAATTTAATCGAGGTGAAAAAATGATTTCAGTAACAGAAAACCCAGTGGGAAAAACGTATGAAGCATTGCTCGACTTTTTATTTGAAACGTGTGATACGTTTCAACTCGTCGTGCGTTCAGATATTTTAAAATACGAACATGCATTTCAAGATTTAAATGAATGGTTTGGCGACTCATTTATTGAAGTACTAGAACAACATGAATGGCCATCGACGAACCTTTTCGATGACACCGCAAAAGTGTATTACTTTAAGACAACATCTGAAGCAAAAGATAAACTACTCGAACGTTCAAATAGTTTATACGACTGGAGTTTACCGGACTCCCCAGAAGACTTATGCTTCTTTAAAGACGATGAGGCATATTTAAGTGTTTCTTCTGAACTAGAAGAAATATACTTATACCCAACGTCTGATGAAGAAGTCGCTAAAATTAAAAACATCAATGGATTAAAAACGGTCGAGATTTCATTTTAAATTAAATAAGTCCTCTTCTTTAAGAAGAGGACTTTTTGATTACCAGCTTGATTTTTTAACGCCAGGGATTTGGCCTTTATGTGCAAGTTCACGGAATTTAATACGTGATACTCCAAATTGTCTAAGTACACCGTGCGGACGCCCTGTCACTTCACAACGATTTACGAGTCGTGTTGGCGATGCGTCTCTCGGTAATTTTTTAAGACCTTCGTAGTCTTTATTTTTCTTCATTTCTTCTCGAATTGCGCGATACTTTTCTACAGTTGCTTCGCGCTGTTGTTTCTAGCTATTTTAGATTTTTTAGCCATACAATCCTCCTATATCGTAATTATTACGTTTTATAATTATAGCACGTCTTTTAAAAATTTCAAATTTATTTATTTATTTTATTTGAAAATGATATAATAATACATACTAATTTTAAGGGGAAATCTCAATGTCTATTAGAACAACATTTGCTTTATTAACAGGTCGCGTAACGAAGCGATTCCTGACAACATTTACTGGTGGTGGGTCTAGTCTCCCAGGTAAAATAGCACTTAAAATCTCTCCAAATATACTTGAAGACGTCTCTAAACATTATGACGTCATCATCATCACTGGGACTAATGGAAAGACATTGACGACACGCTTAATCACAAATATTTTTAAGAAAAAATATAATACGATCGTGTCTAACATACAAGGTAGTAATATGATTCAAGGGATAACTGGTGCTTTTATCGACAATAAAAATCGTACAGATGAAAAGAAATTTGCTATTTTAGAAGTCGATGAAGGAACCCTAAATAAAGTCGTCGAAGACTTAAATCCAAAGTACATTATCCATACAAATCTATTTTTAGACCAAGCAGATCGCTATGGTGACGTTACGAAAACATATGAGTTACTCGTAAATGCTGCTAAAAAAGTGCCGGATGCGATACTATTACAAAACGGAGATTTACCGTTATTTAATACGGTAGAGTTACCGAACAAACGAAAATTTTTCGGTGTAGACACACCTGTTCATCCACCAAAATCTCAGCATTATTGCCCGAAATGTGGTGGCACACTATCTTACAAAACATATACGTACTCTGGACAAGGAAACTATTACTGTAAATCAGGTAATTTTAAGCGACCAGTACTCGACTACAAAGTCACAGATATTATCAAACTGTCAGAAGAGTCGTCTACTTTTCGTATGGACGATGCGACGTTTAAAATCCCTGTCGCTGGTTTATACAACGTCTATAACGCACTTGCTGCCTATAGTGTCGCTAAAGAGTATGATATTAATAACGATGATATTAAAGCCGCACTACTTGAGACAGAACGTGTATTTGGCCGACAAGAACGCATTAATATATACGGTCATACAGCAACTTTAAACGTTGTTAAAAACCCTGTCGGTTTAAACCAAGTTCTAACTCTAATCGAAGCAGTTGAAGAGCCAATGACACTCGTTGCGCTCTTAAACAATCGCCCCGCAGACGGGATAGATGTGAGTTGGTTACGTGATGGTAACTTCGAATCATTACTTAGTCAAAACATTACGACAATTAAAACTGGTGGTATAAGTAAAGAGGTTATGACGGAACGTTTAGTTGAAGCAGGTTTTAACCCTCACATAATTAAAGAATATGACGATCTAGAAAAAATCGTCGAAGATTTAAAGCACGCGAGTACAGATAACATTCAAATTATCGCGAGTTATACTGCAATGCTTGAGTTTAGAAAAGTATTAAAAGACAAAAAAATCATTTAGCACAAAACCGTTCATTACGAACGGTTTTTTTGCATAAAAAAAGACAGTCGTTACCGACTGTCGAAAGATGGGCCTAGGTAGATTCGAACTACCGACCTCACGCTTATCAGGCGTGCGCTCTAACCAACTGAGCTATAGGCCCTAGAAAGTAAAAAGCGGAAGACGGGATTCGAACCCGCGACCCCCACCTTGGCAAGGTGGTGTTCTACCACTGAACTACTTCCGCAGATGATTTACTTTTGAAAACTAAAAAAATGGAGAATGGCGGGCTCGAACCACCGACCCCTTGCTTGTCGAGCAAGTGCTCTCCCAACTGAGCTAATCCTCCATGACACAACACTATACATATTACAATGAATTTTAATAACCGTCAAGTGTTTTTTATAAATAGCTATAAAGAGAACATCCACCGATAGTTATCGGTGGATGTTTTCTAATTACTTACTTTGTCTCATATAAGGGAATAATAGAACGTCGCGAATCGATGATGCGTTCGTTAACAGCATTACGAGACGATCGATTCCTATTCCTAAACCACCTGTTGGTGGAAGTCCATATTCTAATGCTTCGATGAAGTCTTCATCCATTTCATGTGCTTCATCGTTTCCGCTTTTCGCTTCGTCGACTTGCATTTGGAATCTTTCACGTTGATCGATTGGGTCATTTAACTCTGTGAACGCGTTCGCGTGTTCACGTCCGACGATAAATAACTCGAAGCGATCAGTGAATCTTTCATCTTCAGGGTTTTTCTTAGATAACGGTGACACTTCTACTGGGTGACCGTAAACAAATGTTGGTTGATGTAGGTGTTCTTCTACTTTTTGTTCAAAGAATTCGTTTAATACGTGACCAAACGTACTATGGAATTTATCGACTTCAACACCGTGCTCTTTTGCAAGCGCGAGTGCTTCTTCGTCTGACATTTGTTCAAAGAAGTCTACACCTGTATACTCTTTAACAATTTCAGCCATGTGGACTCTGCGCCAACCTGGTGAAAGATCGATTTCTTCTCCTTCGTATTCTACGACTGAAGAACCGAGTACTTCTTTCGCTACGTGTGCGACTAAGTTTTCAGTTAAGTCCATAATATCTTCGTAGTCTGCGTATGCTTCGTATAATTCAAGCATCGTAAACTCAGGGTTATGACGCGTTGATACCCCTTCGTTACGGAATACACGACCGATTTCGTACACTTTGTCGAGCCCTCCAACGACGAGACGTTTTAAGTGAAGCTCTAACGCAATACGCATATATAAATCAACGTCTAATGCATTATGGTGCGTAATAAACGGACGTGCCTGCGCACCACCAGCGATCGCATGCATCATCGGTGTTTCAACTTCTAAGAAGCCTTCACCGTCTAAATATTTTCTGATCTCGGTAATGATTTTACTACGTAAAATGAAACGCACTTTAGACTCTTCGTTTGTCAGTAAATCTAAGTAACGTTTTCTATAACGCTCTTCAACGTCTTTCAGTCCGTGGTGTTTGTCTGGTAATGGACGTAATGCTTTAGATAAATGTACATACTCCGTCGCTTTTACAGATAATTCACCTGTGTTTGTCTTAAACATAACACCTTCAACACCGACGATATCACCTAAGTCTGTTTGATTCCAAACGTCGAACGTGTCTTCACCAATTTGGTCTTTACGCACGTAAATTTGAATTTGTCCATCGATATCTTGAATGTGCGCAAATCCTGCTTTACCTTTACCACGTTTTGTCATCACGCGCCCTGCGATACGCACTTTAGACTCTGTTTCTTTTTCTGCTAATTCTTCTTTAGAAAACTCGTCCCAATTTTCGACTAATTCTTTAGACGTAGCATCTACAATAAATTTTTGTCCAAATGGGTCGAGTCCTTTTTCACGAAGTTCGTTCATTTTATTTAGACGAACTTCAATTTGGTCGTTAATTTCTTCACTCATTGATATGTCTCCTTATACAAGTATTTCTGTTTGTTTATTGTCACGTAATTCCATGTCTCGTTTAAATTGTGTTAAAAGTTGAATGAGATCTCTTCGTGTTTCCACTGTATTAATTTGCCTGCGAACTTGTCCGCCACCTTTAACGTTTCGCAAATACCACGACGCATGTTTCCTCATTTCCATAATAGCAGTTTTCTCACCTTTTAAGTCGATTAAACGATCCATATGTAGTGTGAGTACGTCGATTTTCTCATCTAAACTCGGTTCATCGAGTAATTCACCAGTTTCTAAATAATGAACGGTTCTGTATATAATCCAAGGATTCCCTTGTGCGGCACGGCCAATCATCACAGCATCAACACCTGTTTCGTCGAGCATCTTTTTAGCGAGTTCTGGAGTTGTAACGTCTCCATTACCAATTACTGGTATGTTCACCGCTTCTTTTACTTGTCGAATGACGTCCCAGTTCGCTTTTCCTTCGTACATTTGTACGCGTGTACGTCCGTGAATTGCGATTGCAGCAGCGCCCGCTCGTTCAGCGGCTTTCGCATTTTCAACTGCGTAGATGTGTTCTTCATCCCAACCGATACGCATTTTACAAGTGACAGGCTTTTCAACCGCTTCTACAACAGCACTTACCATTTCGTATATCTTATCTGGATCGAGTAACCACCTCGCACCCGCTTCACAGCGGATGACCTTATTCACTGGGCATCCCATATTAATATCTATAATATCAGCGTTCGTATGTTTGTCGACATATTTTGCCGCTTCAACTAAAGTGTCTTTTTCACCACCGAATATTTGAAGTGACATTGGGTGCTCTGTCTCGTCCACCTCGAGCATTTTTAGCGTGCGTTTATTGTTAGTGATCAGTGCTTTGTCGCTGATCATTTCAGCACATACCATTCCAGCACCAAACTCTTTGACTGTCTTTCTAAACGCGACGTTGGAAATCCCTGCCATTGGCGCAAGTACAACGCGGTTTGGGATTTCTACATTCCCAATTTTAAACATCCGTATCACCGTTTAGTTCTTCTAACAGCTCTTTGACAGTTTTATTAAATGTCGGATGTACTGCATTCGGTGCGATTTCGTTGAACGGTTCTAACACGAACTTGCGTAGATGCATTTCTTCGTGTGGGACGATTAAATTATCGATGTCGATTTCTAAATCTTCATACATGAGTACATCGATATCAATCACTCGAGGTCCCCATACTTCTTCACGTACGCGACCGAGTTGACTCTCTACATATAAACAAAACTCTAGTAACTCGATCGGTTCAAGGTCTGTTTCAACTTCAACAACCATATTTAAAAAGTCTGGTTGATCTGTTTTACCGTATGGTGCAGTTTCATAAATAGATGATTGTTTCGTTACTTCACAGTCGTTTCCTCTATCTAGTAATTGAATCGCTCGATTTAAGTTTTCAAGGCGCTCTCCAATGTTTGCGCCTAGTCCGAGATACGCTTTAGCTTTCATTATTTAACCTCTCTATTTAACGTCACACTCACATCTTTGTAGTTGCCATCGATTGGTGGACTCGGTTTTGTGATTGTAACCTCGATTTTCTTCACAACTGGATAGTCATTTGTTAGTTTCTCTATTATTTTATGTCCTAGATGCTCGAGTAAGTTCACTGGTGGGCCCTGAATGATTGCTTCAACAGTTTCGTACACTTCTGCGTAGTTAATCGTGTCGTTCACGTCATCAGAAACTCCAGCTTCTGTTAAGTCTGTATATAGCGACACATCGACGATAAAGTACTGCCCGATATCTCTTTCAGCTTGTAACACTCCGTGATAAGCATAAAGTCGAATGCCATTTACTCTTATAATATCCATTTAATTCCCTCTTAACTTCATATAAACGTCACTAATATCGCGGTTCATTTTTACATTGTGAACGCGTACCGCGTCTACACCGTGATTTATACCGATAACAGTTGTTGCTGCAGTACCCGCATCCCGATCTTTTGGTCCTCTATCGTCTTCGATAAGTTCTTTAATCATTCGTTTACGACTCGTTGCGAGTAGAACTTTATAGCCTAAATCGACGAGTTTGTGTAAGTTTTTCATCACTTTAATATCTTCGTCTCGTGATTTTGCAAATCCAACACCTGGATCTAACCAGATGTTTTCATCTTTGATGTTATACTTCTTACAAAGTTCGACACTTTCTTTTAGCTCGGCAACCATAGCTTCGACGACGTCGTCGTATTTAGCATGCTCGTTATTGTGCATTAAAATAATCGGCACGTTATATTCGCTGACGACTTCTAAGATCTTTTCATCGTACGTTCCACGCCACTGGTCGTTAATAATTGTAGCTCCTGCTTCAATACTCGCTTTTGCGACTTCACTACGAAACGTGTCGACTGAAATATCGACACCTAAATTTAATTTGTGAATCGCTTCAACGACTGGGACGACGCGACGTATTTCTTCTTCTATAGAAATCGGCGTATATCCACCAGGACGTGTTGAATAGCCACCGACGTCGATAATATCAGCACCATCTTTTACCATTTGTTTTGCATGCTCGACCGCATTGTCAAGCTGATGAAATTCTCCACCATCACTAAAAGAATCTGGTGTCACATTTAATATGCCCATAATTTGTAGTCGCTTCACTGTTATCATCCTCGATACATAGAATACAAGTATTATACCATTTTTCCATCGTCTTTTTAACTTATAAATTTCCGAGCTGTTTCCTATAATATAAGTAAGGGTATTCATATATTAACTATTAAATTGGAGGCGTTAAACATGTATGGGATTGCTGCAGATGAACCATTTAAGTTAAGTGAAGGTAATAAGTTTTATAGAAAAGAGTTTGAAAAGCCAATGCTAAATGATAAAGAAGTGTTCATAAAAGTAAAATCGATTGGCATGAACCCTGTCGACACAAAAACACGTCAAACTGAAATTAAACAACCGCCAAGAATACTCGGATACGACGCAGTCGGTATCGTAGAAGACACTGGGAGTGACGTCACAGCCTATAAAGTAGGAGACGTCGTCTTTTACTCTGGTCGCGCAGATGTCGACGGCTCGAACGCGACACACCAAGTGATGCATGAAGCATATATCGCGCATGCCCCTAAAAATGTGTCATTTAATGACGTAGTAGGATTCCCTTTAACGAGTATTACCGCATCAGAAACTCTCTTTGAAGTGTTTAACATTAGTAAGAACAAAGAAGACAATAAAGGTAAATCCATCCTTATCATTAACGGTGCAGGCGGTGTTGGCAGTATGGCGACACAAATTGCGAAACATTACGGCCTCACTGTCATGACGACTGCTTCAAAAGATGAAACAAACGAGTGGTCCAAATCACTCGGAGCAGACGTTGTATTAAACCATAAAAATGATTTACGCGATGAATTTAAAGCGCATCATATCGAAAACGTCGATTACGTATTTTGTACATTCGACACGGATTTATATTACGAAGTGATGATCGACCTCGTAAAGCCACGCGGTCACATCGCAACAATTGTCGCATTTACAGAAAAACAAGATTTAAATCTATTAAAAGCAAAGAGCATTACATTTACACATGAATTTATGTTCACAAGAGCACTACAAGATTTAGACGATCAATATCAGTACCACAGATATTTACGTGAAATCAGTCATCTGATTAGTGAAGGTATTTATAAACCGACTGTCACAGAAGTCATGACAGGACTGACTGCCGACAATATCTATAAAGCACACGAAAAATTAGAAAACCACGAAGTGCACGGAAAACTCGTGATCGAGGTTGAGGAGTAATGTCTGAGTGTATTTAAAAATCCCAGCAATCTGATATTGCTGGGATTTCTCTTCATTATTCAAAATCAAATAGTGGTGTTGAAAGATATCTTTCACCGTTTGATGGTAAAACAGTTACAACTGTTTTACCTTTCCCTAATTTTTTCGCTTCTTCAAGTGCTGCATATACTGCTGCACCAGATGAAATACCTCCGAGTATTCCTTCTTCTTTTGCTAATTTTCTAGCATATTCGAATGCTGTTTCATTCTCTACTGTAACGACACCGTCGTAAACTTCTGTGTCTAATGTGTCTGGTATAAATCCTGCACCGAGTCCTTGTAATTTGTGTGGACTTGCTTCTCCACCTGATAATACCGGTGAATCTGCAGGTTCTAACGCGTAAACTTTTGTGTCTGGATTATGCTCTTTTAATACGTGTCCAACACCAGTTACTGTTCCACCTGTTCCAACACCCGCAATAAATGCATCGATCGTAAACCCTGCACTTTTCGCTTGTTCTACAAGTTCTGGACCTGTTGTGTTTTCATGGATTTTAGGGTTTGCTGGGTTTTCGAATTGTTGTGGCATGAAGTAACCATCTTTTTCTGCAAGTTCATTCGCTTTAGCAATTGCGCCTTTCATCCCTTCGGCACCTGGAGTAAGCACTAATTCTGCTCCGTATGCTTTTAGTAAATTACGACGTTCTTTACTCATCGTGTCAGGCATAACTAAAACTGCTTTGTACCCTTTACTCGCAGCAACCATCGCAAGACCAATTCCAGTGTTCCCACTTGTTGGCTCTACAATTGTTGTGTCTTTTGTTAATTTTCCTGCTTCTTCAGCGGCTTCAATCATCGCAAAAGCGATACGATCCTTAACTGATGAACCTGGGTTCATGAATTCTAGTTTTACGTAAACATCCGCCATATTATCATCTGTTAATCTGTTTAATTTTACGAGTGGCGTATTACCAATCGCTTCAGTAATATTATTAAATACTTTGTTAGACATAAAATGTCCTCCCATTTTTATTTCATAGTAACTAACTATGAATATAACACGGTAAAGCTAGAATTACAAATGTGATGCTTATTTGTTTGTGGTATTGGCTGGAAATTACTGGTGAATCGGATTTTTCATCTTATAAAGTTTAATAATACACTTTTACGTGGTTATATTTAACAAAAATATCTGGATATTGTTAGTTATCCGGATTTATT
>NZ_CAVG010000016.1 GCF_000438455.1 Nosocomiicoccus massiliensis | reverse complement strand
GATGAATTTTTGTAAATTAAAACACAGCACAACACAAAAAATCACCCGGAAACACGAATCTGTTCGTATTTTCGGGCGTCACACAAAATACACACCGCGGTAGATGAACTACCTCACCCCGCACCATTCGAGGCGAAACTGGATATTCTCCGGCACGGCAATTTTATTCTTCTAAAAGTGCTTCGAGCTCTTCTTTTTCGATCCAAACATCGTTGCGGCAGAAGTTACATACTGCTTCAGCCCCACCGTCTTCTTCGATCATTTGTTTGATTTCGTCTTTTTCTAGTGATGCAATCGCGTTGATGAATCGTTCTTTACTACATGTACATTCGAATTCTACTGGCATTTCATCGAGTTTACGCCAAGAGTCACCGAGTACTTCATCGACGATTTGTTCTGGTGATAAATTGTCGTCGATCATTTGTGAAATTGGTCGCATCTCGCTCGCTATTTTTTCTAGACGTGTAATCGTCTCTTCGCTTGCTGCTGGTAGTACTTGAATGACGAGTCCACCCGCTGCTTTGACAGTGTTATCTGGATTAACGAGTACGCCGAGTGCAACGATTGATGGGACTTGCTCTGAGTGATAGAAGTAATAAGAGAAGTCTTCACCGAGTTCGCCTGAGATAAGTTCTACTGAACCGACAAAGTTATCTTTAAGTCCGATGTCTTTTGCGACTCTTAAATATCCGTTCGTACCAACTGCACGGCTCACGTCGAGTTTTCCTTGAGCGTTTAAGTCAAAGTGAACATCTGGGTGTTGCACGTATCCACGCACGTGACCGTTCGCATCTGCGTCTGTAACGATTGCGCCAATCGGTCCGCCACCTTCAACTGTAACTGTGACTTTATCTTTTCCTTTTAACATTGCACCTAATACTACAGTTGCTGTCATTGTACGACCTAATGCTGCAGCTGCTGTTGGGTATGCTTTATGACGATTTACAGCTTCATTTACTGTATCTGTTGTATCTAATGAAAAAATTCTTACTTCATCGTTTAAACCTAATCCACGTATTAACTTATCTGCCATGCTTATTTCCTCCATAATAAAAGTCGCCTAACTCGAGGCGACTTTTCGTTATTTGTTATCTCTATCGTCTTGTACGTCACGTTGTTCGTTTGGACCTTTTGGATCCACGTCTTCTGTAACGTCTTCGTCTTCTGTCATTTCTGGACGAGAAACTTCTTCCTTGTTATCTGATACGTCTTCATGACGTTGTAACTTTTCTTTGATTTCCTCGTATGAATGACCGACTTTTTCGTCATCTTCAGTATCTTCTTCTAGATGACTATCGTCATACTTACGTTCAGGTAATTTTCCGTCATGGAATAATCCTTCAATTTGTTCGCGGTCTAACGTCTCTTCGACGAGTAACGTTTCCGCAATTAAAGTTAATTGTTCTTGATGCGTCGTTAAGATGTCATGACATCTTTCGTACGCTTCTTTAACAATCTTTTGAACTTCTAAGTCAATTTCATAAGCAAATTTGTCTGAGTAACTCTTCTCGTGACCCATTTCTTTACCTAAGAATACTTGACCGCCCGTTTCTCCAAATTGGATTGGTCCGAGTTTTTCACTCATACCAAATTCCATGACCATTTTTCTCGCGAGACTTGTCGTTCTTTGGAAGTCGTTATGTGCACCTGTTGATGCTTCACCAAACGTAACTTCCTCTGCAACACGTCCACCGAGTAGTCCAACGATTCGGTCTTGAAGTTCTGGCTTTGTCATAAAGTAACGATCTTCTTTTGGAAGCATCACTGCATATCCGCCTGCTTGACCACGCGGAACAATCGTAACTTTGTGAACTGTTTCTGCTTCGTCTAACACCATACCGATCACTGTATGTCCGGCTTCGTGGAATGCAACGATACGGCGTTCTTTTTCACTCATAACTCGAGATTTCTTAGCAGGACCTGCGATTACACGGTCTGTTGCTTCGTCTACATCTCGCATATCAATCGTATTTTTACCAGCACGTGTCGCAACAAGTGCTGCTTCGTTTAGTAAGTTTTCTAAATCTGCACCTGAGAATCCAGGCGTACGTTGTGCGATTGCTTTTAAGTCGACTGTTTCGTCTAACGGCTTGTTACGTGAGTGTACTTTAAGTACCGCTTCACGGCCTTTCACGTCAGGTAATCCGACTTGGATTTGTCTATCAAAACGACCTGGACGTAATAATGCTGGGTCTAAAATATCTGCACGGTTTGTTGCAGCGATCATAATAATACCTTCGTTGCCTGCAAACCCGTCCATTTCAACGAGTAGTTGGTTCAGTGTTTGTTCACGTTCATCGTGTCCACCACCGACACCTGCACCACGTTGACGACCGACAGCATCGATTTCGTCAATAAAAATAATACATGGTGAATTTTTCTTTGCTTGTTCGAATAAGTCACGTACACGTGACGCACCGACACCGACGAACATCTCTACGAAATCAGAACCTGAAATTGAGAAGAATGGCACGCCTGCTTCACCTGCTACTGCACGTGCAATTAATGTTTTACCTGTACCTGGAGGTCCAGTTAATAGTACTCCTTTCGGAATACGCGCGCCCATTTTATCGAATTTGCGGTGATCTTTTAAGAAGTCCACGACTTCGATAAGCTCTGCTTTTTCTTCATCTGCTCCGGCAACATCTGTGAAGCGCGTTTTTGATTTCGTATTATCAAATTGCTTCGCCTTACTTTTACCGAAGTTCATCATGCGGTTTCCACCGCCGCCTTGTGCATTAGACATTAAGAATAAGAAGAAGAATAGAATCACAAGTAGCGGTATGAACGTAAATAACATCCCTGTCCACGGGCTTTGTTCTTTTGCTGGTTCAACGTTAAATTTGAGGTCGTTGTCTTTCTTAGCTGTTTCTAAAATAGAATCTAAATCTCCAGTTGCGTTATAAGGAATCACTGTATGGAACGATTCATGATCTTCTTGATCTTTTAGTTTACCTTTAACAAGGTACACATTATTTTCAGGCTGAATCGTCATTTTTTCTATATTTTGATTTTCTAAAGCTTCGATAAATGGTTTGTACTGCAGTTCTTTATCTGCTTGAGTGCCGCCATTTAAGCTTTGGAATATACCGAATAATATTACTGCTAGAATTGCTAAAAGCAATATATTACGGCCAGTATTTTTAGGCATCCGTAATCCTCCGTTTCTATTACACTAAAAGAAATATTAACAAAATTAACATATATAATCTACTGTTATGCACTAGTTATATAGTTCTGGTTTTAGTAAACCGATATATGGCAAGTTACGATAGTTTTCATTGAAATCTAGTCCGTAACCGACGACGAATCCTTCAGGAATTGTCGTACCGATATATTTAACGTCGACTTCTAGTTTACGTTCAGGCACTGGTTTATCTAAAAGCGTAACAACTTCAACACTCTCAGCTTTTCTAGAACGTAAAAAGTCGATGATATAGTTAAGAGTCGCACCTGTTTCGACGATATCTTCTACAATTACGACGTGACGTCCTTCAATTGACGTCGATAAGTCTTTCAGTATCTTTACTTCACCTGTCGATTTTGTTCCGACGTAACTCGACACGTCCATAAAATCCATTTCTAAGTGAGTATCGACGTACTTCACGAGATCCCCCATAAACATAATCGAACCTTTTAATAGCGCAACAAAAATCGGATTTTTACCATCGTAATCACGTGTTAACTCAGAAGCAAGTCGTTTCGTTATTTCTTTAATATCTTCTTCGCTAAAAAGTATTTCATCAATATCATTTCTAAGCGTCATAATATAACTCCTCAACATGTAAGTCTATTTTAAAATTGCTTAATAGTTCTATTATATTATAAATATTACCTACCGCAACAATTGTACCGGTGTCATCGAGAATAATCGGCATCGTTTTTCGCTTTTCATGGCTGATCTTTTTGTCGATAAAAAGCCGACTTACTTTTTTAGTACCGACGTTCGGTATCGTTACACGATCACCTGGTTGAAACGTGCGAACGGTTAAGTTCGGCGTACCATCAACTGTAATTTTATAACCATTAAAATAGTACGTGCCAGCGTAGTCAATCGTCATCTCTTCATCGAACGTTCGGTCACTTATGACGTAGCAATCGTCATAACTACAGACGAAACTTTGTTCACCAACTGGCAATTCAAATTGACTCGTGTCACTTTGTAACAACCGAATCATTTCTTCACTATACGCTCTGCCGACGTTTAACCAGCGATTTAGTATATACACTTTTAATATGTGACTACACGCGTTAAACTTCTTTCGGCTAACAGGCTTATCTTTTAGAAAACTTTCAGCCTCTTGTTTAAAATATTGCGTCATTTCATTGTAATCTTCTTTAAATTGCGCCAAACTTTCTAAATGCAGCTCGTCGTGCTGTTCGATATTTGGTAACACTTCATGACGAATATAATTTCTCGTATAGTCGTTCGTGTCGTTTGTATGATCTTCGAAATATTCAAGACGATGTTCATGTGCATAGTGTTCGATTTCTTGTAAACGAACATTCATCATCGGTCGGAGTACTTTACCGAACTGAGACGGAATACCAATGCCTTTTAAATGGCGACCGGTTAATAACTCAAACATAATCGTTTCAACGTCATCATCTTTATGGTGTGCGGTTAAACAGTAGTCGATATTGTACTCATCTAACATGTCATAAAAGAACGCGTATCGTAAGTCTCGTCCTTTTCGCTGTGAAAACTTGTCTAAATTTAATGTCGTCGATAAAAATACATATCCGTCACTATCCGCCATTTTTCGTAACGCTTGTTCTTCACCGATTGATGCCTCACGACTCCCGTGGTTGACATGTAATATATATAACTCTCGATATGTATCTCTATAACGCGTTGTCAATAAATGATATAAAACCGTCGAGTCTATACCACCGGATAACGCTATGGCGATATTGTCTGACGGCGTCCAAGTGACGTTTAACTTGACCATTCACTTCACCCTATAAGGATAAAAAAGGCTAGAAAATTCCAGCCTTTTTACTTCTATTTATTAACGGCCACCGCGACGTGCGTCCGCTTGTCTTTTAATCGAACTCATACGCTCTTCACTATCTTTTAAGAAGTTTGAGAGTTTCTTTTCAAAGTCTTCTGGAGACTGTGCTCTACGTTGCTTTTTTGGTTTCTCTGCTTGTTTAATAGATAAAGAAATCTTTCCATCATCACCAACAGATAATACTTTTACTTCGACTTCATCGTTTACTTTAAGGTGATCGTTAATATCCTCAACGAATTTGTTTGCAACTTCACTAATATGAACGAGACCACTCTTTCCATTCGGTAATTCAACAAATGCTCCGAACGGTTTAACTCCTGTGACTTTTCCGACGAGTTTTTCGCCAACTTCAACTGACATGAACTTAAATTTCCTCCTGAATAGTGTAGTAATGTTTATTTATCATAACATTAAATGCGACAATAATCACTTTTATTACTCTTTTGACTCTGAATCCTCGTTTTCATTTGCTTGTGTTTCTGTTTGATTCGATTCTTTTTTAGATTCTGGTAACGAGAAGATCAGTTCTCCGCTTCCAGACATAAAGAAATCTCCACGGGCAATACGACGAATATAATTTTCGTCATTTAGTTGAATAATCTCTTGTTCAAGTTCTGCACGTTTCTCTTGTTTTTCTTCTAAGACGAGTTCCGTTTCACGTACCTCATCTTTTAACGCCCGATTCTCTACTTTTTGTTTAATACCGCCAGATATGAATGCAAATATAAAGACAAACGCGAGCATCGACACAATAATCATACGACGGCGTCTCACTTTACGCTCACCTTTAAGCGACTCTTTTTTAGAGTCTAAATCGATTGTATATTTATTGAGCATTTTAATAATCTTGTTCGTCATTTGCATTCACATCCTTTTATACAATTTTACACGATTTTCTAGACAGTTACCATCCAGATTCGTCTTTATCGTCTTCTATTTTTTCATCGTGTAGCATTTTTGCCATTAATTCTGCTTCTTCTTTTTTAGCATGCTCTTTTAAATCGAGGATTTCGTACGTGACGATACGGTTCCCAAAACGAATTTTAAGTTCGTCACCGACGCTAACAGTCGTGCCAGCTTTTGCGACTTTACCATTTACTTCGATACGTCCGTCGTCGCTCATCGTCTTCGCAAGTGGACGACGTTTAATAATACGTGACACTTTTAAAAACTTATCGAGTCTCATGTTGTTCCTCCAATATTTCGCCTAACGATTTCCCTGAGTGAATCGTTTCTTTCATCCATTCAAGTACTGTCGTTGCGTATTCTTTTTCGTATTTAATACGTTCTGTTTTACCTTCTTTTTTCTTTTGAGCATTCCACACTTCTGTTAACTCACTTTGGTTGTTTACTTCAACGTCTCCAAAAACGTGCGGATGTCTATGAACGATTTTACGGTTTAGACTTTCTAATATATCGTGGAAATTAAAATATCCATCTCGTTCAGCAATCGCCGCGTGCAGTCCGACTTGAAGTAAAATATCTCCAAGCTCTTCGACGAGAAGATTATCGGCTTCTTTTTCAATGGCTTCGATTACTTCATACGACTCTTCGAGTAAAAATCGTTCGAGTGATTGATGTGTTTGAACTTTATCCCACGGACATCCATTTTCACCAACGAGCACTTGGTAAATTTCACGCATATGGTAAATCGAACGGTTATCTAATGTTTCACTGTCGATTTTTTCGATAAACATCGTCATTAAATTCGAATTCGGTACGTCATAATCAATTTCTTCGAGTGGTTTTGTAATTAGTTTTTCTTCACGGCTACCAGCTGCGACAATTAAAGTGACTGGCGTCTCTGATTCGTAATAGTCGAGAAGCGTAAGTTTTACATCCGACACTGAAAACTGATCGTACACTTGTGTAATTAGTGTATGTTGACGGTGGTTTAAATCGCGTTCAGTTAATGTCGAGCCGTCTAAAATTTGAAACCCTTCGTTTACAGGAATATTTACCGCTTCAATACATACGTCGATAAAACTCTGTCCACCAATAACATCGACTTCCACACCAACATCGTTATTTAACAGTAATTCTGTCGTCGTTTCATATAACAACGGTGATCCCGGTACTGCATATATGATGTCTCTATCTTTTCCTTTTGATAGTAATGTGTCTACGATTTTTTCGTACGTCTCTTCGAACGTTTCACTTTCAACGTAATAATTATCAAATGATTCATACGAAATATTTTCAGTATGAAGTAGTTCGACGGCAGGATGATCGTTTGTACGCAAGTAAACAAAGTCGCTTGTTTTTAATTTGTTATACACACCAACTGTCATATGATCAACGTCACTACTTCCAAGGCCGACAATCGTTATCATACCGATTCCTCCTTTTTACTATTCAGCGAGCGTTTTAAAATATCGATAAATAGCTTAATATCTTTCGATTTCACTTGGAACTGAATTTCGTTATTTTGTACTCGGATACGAAGCTCTTTTTTATAATCATTCGTATCGATAAACAACCGTTCTCCATCAATTTGTGCTGTTGCGTCTTTCGTTAAGTTTAAATAGAAATATTGTTTATCTTCATATACTCTATACCCACCGAGTAGTAACGCATAAATCTTCACACGTACGAGGTCGATTAAATGCTCGACTTCTACTGGATACTCTCCGAAGCGGTCGATCATCTCATCTTCAATATCTCGTAACGCTTCAATACTATCCACTGCTCTTAAACGTTTATATAGGTCAATTTTCGATTGCTCATGTGAAATATAAGATGCTGGTAAATATGCATCAAGTTCGATTTCGACTGGTATGTTTGCAGGTTCCTTTTCTTCAATAGATAAACCACGCTTTTCTAACACAGCAGTCTCTAACATATCTGAATATAACTCGTATCCAACTGAATCGATGAATCCAGATTGGTGTTTACCGAGTAAGTTCCCCGCACCACGTATATTTAAGTCGCGCATCGCAATTTTAAACCCGCTTCCGAGTTCTGTGTATTCTTTAATTGCCGCTAGTCGTTTTTCAGCAACTTCTGTTAACACTTTGTTTGGTTGATAGAACAAATACGCGTAACTAATCCGGTTACTACGACCAACGCGCCCTCTAATTTGATAGAGTTGCGACAATCCGAAGCGATCTGAGTCTTCAATAATAAGAGTATTTGCGTTCGGCACGTCGACACCCGTTTCGATAATCGTCGTCGTTACGAGTATGTCGTACTCGTTATTTACGAATGCTTGCATCGTCTCTTCGATTTCTAACTCAGTCATTCTCGCGTGCATGACTCCAACACTCGCATCTGGCACGAGCGTTTCAATGTGAATTGCTTTTTCGTAAATTGTATCCGTACGATTGTGGAGATAAAACACTTGTCCGCCTCTTGCGAGTTCACGGTTAATTGCTTCTTTGACGAAATTCCCGTTGTATTCTAAAACGTACGTTTGAACTGGGAAACGGTTTTGAGGTGGTGTCTCAATGACTGATAAGTCTCTAACACCCATTAAACTCATGTGTAGCGTTCTTGGAATCGGTGTAGCTGTTAAAGTTAATACGTCGACGTTTGTTTTTAGCTGCTTAATGCGCTCCTTATGTTTTACACCAAAGCGCTGCTCTTCGTCGACAATGAGAAGTCCAAGGTCTTTAAACTCGACCGTTTTACCGAGAATCGTATGCGTGCCGATAACGATATCGACCGTTCCTTCTTTTAGACCTTTTTTAACTTCACGCATTTCTTTAGGCGTTCTAAAACGCGACATCATTTCCACGTTGACTGGGAAATCTTCAATACGTTCAATGAACGTTTCATAGTGCTGCGCAGCTAAAATTGTTGTCGGTACGAGTACCGCAACTTGTTTGCCGTCTTGAACTGCTTTAAATGCTGCACGAATTGCGACCTCTGTTTTACCATAACCAACGTCACCACATAGCAGTCGGTCCATCGGTTGCACTCTTTCCATATCTTGTTTAATTTCATGAATAGATGCAAGTTGATCTGGCGTCTCTTCATAAGGGAAACGTTCTTCAAAAGATTGAACCATGTCATTATCTGGGCTAAATTTAAATCCTTCAGTCGCTGCACGTTCTTGGTACAACTTAAGTAATTCGTCAGCAAGTTCATTTACACTACTTTCAACTTTCGCTTTTGTTTTCTTCCACTCTGTGCCTCCGAGCTTATGCATTTTTGGTGCACCGTCGTCACTAGAGACGTATTTTTGTACGAGGTCCATTTGATCGACAGGGATAAATAACTGATCCGTCCCTTTATATTGAAGTTTCATATAGTCATTGTGAAGACCACCAACTTCTAACGTTTCTATACCAAGATAACGCCCGACACCGTGATGTACGTGTACGATATAATCTCCGACGTTTAATTCTTGATAGGATTTAATCTTTTCAGCATTCGATAACTTTTTCGTACGACGTTTCTTTTTAGACGTACGGTTATAGAGCTCTTTACTCGTTAAAACTGCCGCGTGCATAAATGGAAGTATAAAACCTGCATCGAATTCTCCAATCGATAATACAACACCATTTTCTACTTCTTCTGGAAGTTCTTTCATGAAACTATTGATATTTAAATCTTCGAGTAGCTGGCGCGTCTTTTTGAGTTCTTCTTCGTCACGTAAAACGATGTTTACTAAAAAGCCGTCCTGTACCATCTGATTAATGTTGGATGCGAGTATATCGTATTGTCCGTAATAAATTTCAGTCGGTTTCACTGAGATTTTAACGATGTCTTGTACGTTCACAGGTAGCGCACTTAAAAATAGTGTAAAATAAATCGCATTTCTTTTATACAGACGCTCGAGTTGATGTTCTAAATAATTTCCACCTTCATTGAGCATCTTACCTGCTTCTTGAAGGCTTTCGTAATAATTATGCATCGCACGGACTTCACGTTCAAAACTTGCTTCTATCGTTTTTACTTCATCGATTAATATAATCGCATCTTCACTGATATAGTCTAAAATCGATACTTCATCGTCATAAAGCAAATGACTAAACTGGCTTAAATGACTCATCGTATAGTCTTTATTAGTCAACTTTTCGAAGTACGTATCGAGTGATTCATGTGCACCCTTGTCGATCGTTTCTTTCGTTTTATCGTACAGCTTTGTAATATGCTCAATCAGCGCGTCGCGTTCATCTTCTTCTAACACATATTCTGAAAATGGTTCGAGTGTGACAGATTCTAGATTATGTGTCGAACGCTTCGTTTCTTCGTCGATGGCACGAATTGAGTCGACCTCTGTGTCGAATAATTCAATACGTACAAGTCCACTCGACATATATACGTCAAAAATATCGCCACGTACTGCGAATTCACCGAAGTTTTGAACCTCTTCACGTCTCACGTATCCAACGTCAGATAAGTAACGAACAAACGCATCATAATCGATATCACTACCGAGTTCTAATTTCTTTTTATATGTCGATAGTTTTTCAGGCATCATTAACGGTTTCATAAGCCCTTCTGTCGGCACGATAAATAACCCTTTCTCTCTTTCAAGAAGGGCATATAACGTTCGCATGCGCTCTTTTTTAAATTCTGGGCTTTGGTCTGCCATCGTTTCAATCATGATGTCGCCAACAGGAAATGTATACACGTCTTCTGTATACGCCATCAACTGGCTTTGTAGTTTCTCCATTTTATGATTGTTTTCAACAAATAACACGACGGGTGAATCGTTCGCTTCGACGACCTCGTGAAATAACGGCCCTTTAAACTCGTCTGTAATACCTGTAACGAGTAGTGACTGATCCGGCGTATAGTCTAAAACCTCTCTCACGCGAGAGTCTTGTCTAATTCTCTCTTTAACTCGGTTATGCATTGATATCACCGTTATAACGGTTCATGACATCTATAAAGTCATGATCGATTGCCATTTCGCATGCATCTGCCGTGACGTCTAACACTTTTTCGAGTGTGACCATGTCTTCTTTTGTGAATTTTGATAAGACCCAGTTCACGATTGGCATTGGACCATCCGGACGACCAATTCCGATACGAATACGTTTATATTTTTCAGTTTTGAAGTGTTGGTTTAACGAACGAATGCCGTTATGCCCGCCCGCACTACCTTTTTGACGCAGTCTCAGCTTCCCGAGTCCAAGATCCATATCATCATATAATATATAAACGTCGTCGAGCTCGATATTAAAATAATCGATTAACGGGCGAACGCCTTCCCCGGATAAGTTCATAAAAGTTTGAGGTTTTACGAGCATTACCTTTTCGCCGTTCACTAAACCAGTACCAAATTCACATTTAAACTTATTTTCATCTAAATCGATATTTAAACTATCACTTAATGTATCAATCGCCATAAATCCAACGTTATGACGTGTGTTGTCATATTTAGGTCCTGGGTTCCCAAGTCCAACAAAGCACTTCATAATCTTTCCTCCATATTAAAAAAGGCGATGGTTCCCCACCGCCCTAGCAATAATAATATTACTCTTCGTCTTCAGATGATTCTTCTGCAGGTGCTTCTTCAGCAGCTTCTTCTGAATCTTCTGCCTCTTCTTCTTCAACTTCTTCTTGTGGTACAGATACCATTGCAAGAGTAGTGTCATCTTCGTTTTCAATCGTGAATGAGAACTTGTCACGGATATCTCCGACAGAAATTGAATCACCAATTTCAAGTGCTTCAACATTTACTTCAAGCTCTTCAGGGATGTCCGCTGGACGAGCTGTAACTTCAACTACGAAGTTAGGTTGTTCAACAACTCCGCCTTCTTTTTCACCAGCAGCTTCACCAACAGTAACAACACTTACTTCTACTGTTCTTTCTTCATCCATATTGATTGCGATGAAGTCGATGTGGTCCACTCTATTTTTTAATGATTCGAATTGATATTCGTTCACCATTGCTTGAACTGTTTTACCGTCAAGTTCAAGATCGATTACACCGTTACGTCCGATTTCACGAATTAATTTAATAAATTCTACTTCGTCGACAGTAACTGATGTGTTTTCTACATTATAACCGTAAAGTACCGCAGGTACTTTGCCAGCTGCACGTAATTCATTGAGTTCACCTTTTGTTAAACTCTCTCTTGAATTCGCAACTAGTTTTGCCATTATATTTTCCACCTTTCATAAACTAGCAGTCATTTTACCACTTTAACAAATAGCCATACGTAATAATACCATATAATAGGATATATTGTAAAAGTATTTTAACAATATTTAACTTTAGTCAAATAAGCGACTGACTGAACGCTCTTCGTGAATACGAGTAATTGCTTCAGCAAGTAACTCTCCAACTGAAAGTTGCTTGATTTTATCGATTTGTTTTTCTTCAGGTAATTTAATTGAGTTTGTTACAATTACCTCTTTAATTTGTGACTCTTGTAAATTTTCGATTGCTTTACCAGATAATACTGGGTGTGAACAACATACGTATACTTCAGTTGCACCCTCTTCGATTAACTTATCTGCTGCAAGTTTAATCGTGCCACCTGTGTCGATAATGTCATCGATAACGATTGCTGTTTTACCTTTAATGTCACCGACGATACTCATTACTTCTGCAACGTTCGCACGTGGACGACGTTTGTCGATAATCGCAATTGGTGAACCGAGTCTTTCAGCCATACGGCGTGCACGTGTCACCCCACCGTGGTCCGGTGATACGATAACGACTTCTTCTTCATAGTTTAAGTCGTGTTTTTCATCTTCAAAGTATTTCGTAATTAACGGAACACTCGTTAAGTGGTCGATTGGAATATCGAAGAACCCTTGAATTTGCGCAGCGTGTAAGTCGATAGATACAACGCGGTCTGCACCAGCTGTTTCAAGTAAGTTCGCAACGAGCTTCGCTGTAATTGGTTCACGCGGACGAGATTTTCTATCTTGACGTGCGTAACCATAGTAAGGAACAACTAAGTTGATGCGGCGTGCTGATGCGCGTCTTAACGCATCTATCATAATTAATAATTCCATTAAATGAGCGTTTACCGGCTCTGACGTTGGTTGTACGACAAAGATATCCTTACCACGTACACTTTCTAATACGTCTACTTGCACTTCTTGGTCTGAGAAGCGATTCACTTTACACTTCCCTAACTCTACACCTAAATGGTCTGCGATTTCTTGAGCAAGTGGTTCGTTTGCAGATAAAGTAAATACTTTCATATCATCTTTAATGTTTTGCTGATTTTCCATAATATCCTCCAGCGGTTATTTTTTATAATAATTTTCTTTAGTCGTTTGACGTTCACGTGCGATTGCTAAACTATCTGATGGTACATCGTCTACTACAGTACTTCCCGCAGCGATAACCGAGCGGTCACCAATCGTAATTGGTGCCATCATATTCGAGTTACATCCGACAAATGCATCGTCTCCAATGATCGTTTTGTGCTTATTTACACCATCGTAATTCACTGTAATTGTTCCACAACCAATGTTCGTTCGTTTTCCGACCTCTGCATCTCCAATATAACTCAAATGCGACACTTTTGCACCATCATCAAGGAAAGATTTTTTAGTTTCTACAAAGTTTCCAATTTTTACAGATTTTCCGATTTTCGTACCTGGTCGAACTTGTGCAAACGGTCCAACTGAAGTACCATCACCAACTTCTGAATCTGTAATGACAGAGTGTCTAATTACAACGTCATTACCGATTCTTGCGTTTATAATTTCACTATCGCCTCGAATGACACAATTTTCACCAATGACTGTTTCACCTTCGATAACTGCTCCAGGATAAATGACAGTGTCTCTCCCGATTTCTACCGTACTATCGATGTACGTGTTTTCAGGATTGATAATCGTCACACCTTGATTCATTAATCGATCTAATATAACTGTTTGATATAAATTACGGGCATTTGCGAGCTCTTTTCTCGTTTCTACTGTAAATATGCCAAAATCCGCTTCAACAGCACCGATTGCTTTCGCCATACTTTCAATCGTATCTAATTTAAGAATGTTTAACTTGTCTTTTTCGACGAGTAACAACTGTCCGTCGACGACGTAAATGTTATCGATGTCTTCTTCGTATAAACTTTTATACATTTCGTCAAAAATGAGTGGCGAACGGCTGTCGACAAATACTGTGTCTAAATTTTCGAGCTGACTTGTCTCTGTCAGAACTTTGTATGAGCCGAACGACTCATCTAATCCTTCTTTTGACGTTAAATAAATATCATTTACACCAGAAAGTTTTAACTGGTTAATGATATGCTGTAATATCGTTGTCCCACATAACGTATGTAATGCGGTATGTGTGTTTGATTTCATCTGAGATGTATCGACATCTGTTAAAATCACTGCTTGCTTATGCATAATACAATATGCCTCCAAATCGTTTCTTCTACCATTATTTTACAGTATTTCCTAGGAAATTTAAAAAGATAAAAAGCTAGGACAGCGTATATGTCCTAGCTTTCCATACGATTATTCTTCGTCTGATTCAACCGCTTCAGTTTCTTCTTCATCTTCCGTCGACTCTTCAGGTACGTCTTCAGTTTCATCGTAGACGCGCATCACTTCTTCTTGTACGTGTTGTCTCATTTCTGAGTTGATTGGGTGAGCGATATCTCTGAACTCTCCATCTGCTGTACGTTTACTTGGCATTGCAACAAATAATCCATTGTTACCTTCAATAACTCTTAAATCATGCACAACAAACGCGTCATCAAACGTAATAGACGCTAATGCTTTCATTCTCGTATCTTGATTATTCACTTTACGTAATCTTACATCAGTAATTTTCATAGTGTGTGAATCCTCCTGTAGTCAATAATACGGACATGTGTTTATATTATTTAAAAGAAGCCACAAGTTCGATTTCTACTTTTACATCTTTCGGTAAACGGCTCACTTCAACACATGATCTCGCTGGTAGTTTACCCGTAAAGTATTGTCCGTAAACTTCGTTTACGACATCGAAGTCATTCATATCTGAAATAAAGATTAAAGTTTTCACGACGTTCTCGTATCCAAGTCCGACTTCTTTAAGTATCGCACCGAGATTTTCTAATACTTGTGTCGTTTGTTCTCTCACGTCATCAGACACAATTTCACCGTTTAAATTTAATGGAATTTGACCAGAAGTGAAAAGTAAATCTCCAGCTTTCATTGCGTGACAATAAGGCCCGATTGCTTTTGGTACGTTTTTCGTATTAATCATTTCAGTATTCATAAATAAACACATTCCTTCCTATAGTTTATTATTATCCTTTTCTAAAATATTCTAAACAATTTCCCTCTTCGACGACAAATGTTTCGTTATATTCATCGATTTTTGATACTTTAACGATTGACGTATAGTCTTTATATCTACGGTTTCCAGGTGTATCTTTTGACTCGACGAGTACACTGACACCGACGACTGTCGCTTTAAATTCTTCCATCAACGTAATGACGCCATTAATCGAACCGCCTGCACGTAAAAAGTCATCGATAACGAGTACACGGCTACCTTCTTCTAGCGTACGCTTTGCTAAAATCATCGTTTCTATTTTACGCGTTGACCCTGAAACGTAATTGACAGATACCGTAGATCCTTCCGTAATTTTATTATCTTTACGAATGACTGCGACGGGGACGTTTAATTTGCTCGCGACCGCATGCGCCATCGGAATTCCTTTTGTTGCGATTGTAACAATCGCATCGATTTTTTTATCGTCATACATCGTAGCAATCAAGTCTCCGAATTTCGCCATGAGAGATGAATTGCCTACAATATCAGATAAGTATAAATATCCACCGGGTAAGATACGCTTTGTTTCAGAAATCTCTTGTTTAAATTGGTTGACGATTTTCGTGGCTTTCTCATAACTAATGTGTGGGATAAAAGTCACTCCACCTTGTGCGCCGTGCGTCGTCTCGATTCTACCGATAGATTCCTCTTCGAACACTGCTTTTATAATTCGAAGGTCTTCACTGATCGATGATTTTGCTTGTGAAAATTTGTTAACAAATACAGATAACGGGATACGTTCGTTTGGTCGTCTCGATAAATACTCCGTGATAAAAACGATGCGCTCACTCCGTTTAAACTTCATTTGCTTCTCCTCACTTATGTTGAATTAGCCGATAAGTCGTACTTTATATACTTCGTCACATATACCTTTAATTGCGTTATATAACTGTGTCGCTTGATGTTCTTTTTTACAAATACCATAAACCGTTGGTCCACTTCCGCTCATGAGTACGCCGTCTGCTTTACTTCTTCTGAAGCACTCGAGTAAATTATCGACTTTTTTATAACGCGTGCGAGTAATTGGCTCAAGGTCATTTGACAGCGCGTCGATCACGTCATGATAACTACCGTTATTTAACGCTTCGACCATACGTTTTGTCCCGCGGTTTGATTTTTCTCCTTTTAATGCGCCGTATATACGTTTTGTTGACACGCTAATATTCGGTTTTGCGAGTACAATCCACGCATGTCCTGCGCGTTTTAATGGTGTCGTAATTTCTCCACGCCCTGTTGCGAGTCTCGTGCCTCCATATACACAAAACGGAATGTCTGACCCGATTTCTGCACTGCGTCGAGCGAGTTCATCGATATCGATATTTAAATCGTATAGTTTATTTATTCCTCTAAAAGTTGCTGCGGCATCTGCGCTACCTCCACCAAGTCCTGCAGCAACTGGAATCGATTTGTCGATATGAATATCCACGCCTTTAGCACCGTACTCTTGCATAATGAGTGCAGCTTGGTAGACGAGATTTTTCTTATCGAGTGGTAAAAATCCGTGATTTGAGGACAGCACGATACGGTTATCTTCGCGTTTTTTGAACGTTAAATAGTCGTTTAAATCAATTGTCGTCATCACCATTTCAACTTCATGATAGCCATCATCTCTTTTATGAAGTACATCAAGCGTTAAATTAATCTTTGCTGGTGCTGTTTCAATATGCATATCATCCGCCCTCTACCTATTAGTAAATTACTTATTATGATACTAATTTTTTCATATTATCTAAAGAGAAAACTATCCTCTCATCATAAAAAAAGACGGATTAGAGAGTTCTAATCCGTATATATATAATATTTTAGTTATGGCACACTAAAAGATATTATCTGTTCATACCGTCAGAAAGTACTTTTAAGTTATATCTTAAATATTCGATATACGTACTCGCTTCACTGTCTCGGTTCCCAATTTCGTCACTGTACAGTGGCTTTTCGTAAATTGGTACTCCTGACTCTTTAGACACAGCTTCCATCGGACGTCTATCGACATTTGATTCTACAAATAAGACCGGCGGATTATGTTGTTTTACAAACTCTGTCGCGTCTTTAATTTGTTGTGGTGACCCGTTATCTTCTGTGTCAATTGCCCAAATATAACCTTCTTGAATATCATATTGTTCTGTTAAATATTGAAATGCAAACTCACTTGCGACTAAAACGCGTTTTTCATCTGGAATATTTTCAAACGTTTCGCGATATTCCGCTTCAATGTCTTTTAACTCAGCGATATATTCTTCTGCACGCTTTTTGTAGTAGTCGCTATTATCTGCATCAATTTCAATTAATGCTTGTTCGACCGCTTCAGCCATTTTAATACCGACGTTTGGATCGATAAACGAGTGTGGGTTGATTTCTTCATCTTTTGTGCCTGATGCGAGATACATTGGTTCGACTTCTTCAGTCGCACGGAACATTTTATTTTCGTCATAATTAATTGACGAAATGAGCTTATCTAGCCATCCACCGTTTTCTCCTTCTAAGTTTAAGCCGTTATAGAATAATGCATCACTTTTTGTTAAAAACTGAATGTCTTCTGGCTTTGGATCGTATTCATGTGGGTCTGTTCCTAGCGGCACTAAGTTATGAACTTCCACATGATCTCCACCGATCGATTCAACGATATCCGTCATAATAGAAAACGTCGATGTGATTTTTAGTTTGTCGTTTTGCTCTTCATCTGCACTGTCAGATGAACAACCCGTTAAAATAAGTAGCGTAATTAAAACGCCTGAAATCCTTTTAATTAAATCCATTTCCATAGAACTCCCTTCTTAGGTGCAAAAATAAATGCAATTAAAAAGAATGCTGTAGCTACAAGTACAATCGTCGGACCACTCGATAGATTTAGCTTAAAGCTAAACATCAGTCCGATGATGGCAGAAATTCCGCCGAGACTTGCTGCAATTACGATCATTAGAGACATACGTTTTGTGAGTAGATATGCTGTCGCCGCTGGCGTAATGAGTAAACTCACGACTAAAATAACTCCTACTGTCTGTAACGATACAACAGTTACAAGTGTGAGTAGTACCATTAATCCGTAGTGAATAGTTTTCACTGGCATCCCGCTTGCTACTGCCATCGTCGGGTCAAACGTCGTAATTAAAAATTCTTTATAGAACAAAATAACAACGAGGATAACGACAGCTGCAACAATCATCGTTAACGTACGATCTATGTCGCGTACCGTTAGAACGTTACCAAATAGTATTTCGGTTAAATCCATCGCTGTATTTGCTTTTGCAATTAACAACACACCTATCGCAAAGAACGTCGAGAACACGATCCCGATGGCCGAATCATTTTTAATATTACTGTTCTGATTAATAAACCCGATACCAATCGCTGCGAGTAATCCAACAATTACCGCACCAACGAAAAAATTAATGCCAAGCATAAATGAAATCGCAACTCCTGGTAATACTGCGTGTGAAATCGCGTCACCCATTAAAGCGAGCCCGCGCATGACGATAAAACTCCCTATTACTCCACACACAATCCCTACAACCGCACCAGTTAAGAGCGCTTTTTGAAAAAATTCGTATGCGAGGATATCGTGAAAAATATTCATAACCATCATGCTTCACCTGCTTTCACGATAATATTGTCACCATATGCTTCTTTTAAATTCTTCTCAGTGAATACTTTTTCTACTGAACCGTAATCTTTAACACCGAAGTGGACTAAAATAAGTTCATCAAAATAATCGTGCACTTTACTTAAATCATGGTGCACAATTAATATCGTAATTCCTTCTTCAGCCATTTCTTTTAAGACTTTGATGATCACTTTTTCACTCTGTACATCAATCCCAACGAACGGCTCATCTAAAAAGACGAGATCGCTATGCTGTGCAAGTGTACGTGCAATTAAGACTCGTTGGAACTGTCCGCCAGACAGTTCACCAATTTGTCGGTCTTTAAAATCTTCCATACCAACTTTTTTCAAACTTTCTAACGTGCGCTCTTTTTCTTTTTTACCAGGTCTTTTAAGTACGCCTAGGTTCGGATACGTTCCCATAAGCACGCAGTCAAAAACCGTCACTGGAAACGTCATATCAATATCGACACGCTGCGGCACGTACGATATACGTTTCGCGTGGTTTTTCATCGATTCGCCATTAAAAGTCACCGTACCAGTGTTCGGCACAAGATTTAACATCCCTTTAATAAGCGAAGACTTACCCGCACCATTCGAGCCGATAATCCCATATATATTACCTGTCTCCAATTCAAATGACGCATCTTTAATCGCATGAATATGCTTGTCGTATACGACATTTAAATTCTCTACCTTTAACATGTTAAAACTCCTTATAATCACCTGATTTTAGGATACCTTATGTTTATTTTTTAGTCAAGCCTAAACTTTGGGCGATGGGTGTAGGGCTTGAGGGTGGATTTGTACTTATTCGATTTTTTTTGAAGATAAAGAACTAGCTGGCTTCGTTTTTCATCGTTCTTATTTACAAATTTGTGCCTTGTATACTGGAATTTGTTAGATATATCCGGATAATTAACAAAAAATCGGAA
>NZ_CAVG010000015.1 GCF_000438455.1 Nosocomiicoccus massiliensis | reverse complement strand
TCCAGCCTCGTTTTTGTTAGATAAAAAATTATATTTAACAAAAATCGATCGGCTCGAATGAAATATGTTAAATATATCCGGATTTCTAACAAAATCACTAAAATTTTGTTAAATATAATTTTTCAAAATTTCCTAATTGCTCTTTTAAGGATAAAATACCCTCACAACCCCAAAAAACCCCTATCTCTACAAAACTCCTGTAAACTATAAGTAACATTTTGATCGAGGAGAGATATTATGGATGCTTATGAAATTCGTAAACAGATTCGAAATGGACGACATAAGAATACGACGTCTGGCTTAGCAAATGATAACGTGCAGGCGAATCTTGTTGTCCTGCCTAAAGTGTACGCATTTGATTTTTTACTATATGCACTTCGCAATCCAACACCCATTCCGATTATTGAAGTGCTCGAAGATGGTAAGTATAACAGCCGCTTCGCGAAGGATTCTGATATTCGTACTGATATTCCGTTTTATAATATTTATAAGAACGGAACGCTCGTCGACACTGTCGAAGACGTAACAGACATTTGGCAAGATGATTTTGTTTCCTTTTTAATCGGCTGTAGTTTTACATTCGAAGACGCGTTAATGAAAGGTGATATCTCGCTGAAGCATATTGAACAACATAAAAACGTCGCGATGTATAAAACAAACATCCCAACAGAACGTGCAGGTATTTTCCATGGTAATATGGTCGTTTCAATGCGTCCGATTAAAAAGAATCTAGTCGATAAAGCAATCGAAATTACATCTCAGTTTAAAAATATGCACGGAGGGCCGGTTCATGTCGGAGATCCACGTGCAATTGGTATCGAAGATATCACAAAACCTGATTACGGTGATTCGATCGATATTTCAGACGATGAAGTTCCAGTATTTTGGGGATGCGGAGTCACTCCACAAAATGCGATTTTACAAGCAAAACCTTCGATTATGATTAGCCATAAACCAGGGTATATGTTTATTACTGACATTAATAACGAGGCATTTAAAGAAGAATAAAAAATGAGTCCTATTTTGAAACTTCTATCAGTTTGGCTATCAAAACCAACCGTTCGAGAATTCAAATAGGACTCGTGTTTTTTATAATGGATTTAGTTGTTATGCTCTACTTCTTCTAATATTGCTATAACTTCCTCGCGTGTTGGCATACCACTTTGCGCGCCGAATTTCATAACACTCAGTGCACCTGATGCGTTCGCAAATCGTAAACTTTCGTTTAAGCTTTTCCCGCGTGCAAGTTCACTTACAAGTGCCCCGTTAAAAGTGTCTCCTGCTCCTGTCGTATCGACGACTTCTGCTTTAAAACTTCCGATGCTTACTTCTTTTTTATCTTCATAATAAAAACAACCATTCGCACCGTTCGTCACGATAATTTTTTCGATATAATCATCCATTAAATTTGGGTGATAGGACTTTAATTGCTCCAGCTCGATTTTGTTCGGTGTGATGTATGTACATGCGTCTAAAATGTTGTCCGTGAGTGCCGTTGCTGGTGCTGGATTCACTATTAACGGCACATCGTTTTCTTTACAAATTGTCGCGAGATAATCAACTGTTTCGATTGGAATTTCTAGTTGTGTTAACACGTAATCACTGTCGATTACTTTATCTTTATGTACTTCTAAAAATTCAGGTGTTACGTGTGCGTTCGCACCAGGCACGATAATAATCGAGTTGTCTTTGTCTGCAAGTGTAATACACGCAAGCCCTGTCGATACGTTTTTAACAGGTGTTTCATCTACAATTGTAATGTTGCGCGACTTAAAGTTTTCTAGAATCTCTTTACCGTAAACGTCGTCGCCAATTCTTCCGATAAACCTCACGTCACTTCCGAGTTCTCTCGCTGCTACTGCTTGGTTGGCACCTTTACCGCCACACGTCGTCACAAAATCATTACCAATAACCGTCTCTCCCGTTTTCGGCACGATATCTGTCGTTACGACGAGATCCATATTCAAACTCCCAACGACCGTAATCTTTGGAATCGTCATTGATTATCATCCTTAGCTTTTACAAATTTTCTTCGTTTATATAATTCTAACAGTATAAAACAAACAATTAAAAGTCGATAGGTATATGTATTCATTAATACAAGCATCTTAAAAACTATAATATCAGTTCTTGAAACACTCTTCATCTGATATAATCAAAGAAAATAAGCAGGGAGAATAACGATGAGACATATTATATTAGATTGTGATCCTGGACACGATGATGCGATTAACATCATTATTGCAGCGGCGAGTCGCGATAAACTAAATATCCGAGGAATTACGACAGTCGGAGGAAACGTCGAGGTAGAAAAAAACACTGAAAATGCACTGAAAGTGTTGGAGCTATTAGATTTAGACGTGCCTGTGTATAAAGGACAGTCGCGACCACTTGTGAAACCGATTGAAATTGCGACAGAAATTCATGGAAATTCCGGTATGGACGGTCCGGTCTTGCCTGAACCATCTAGACGAGCAGAAGACATGCATGCAGTTGATTTTATCATTCAAACTGTAAAAGAAAGCGATGAAAAGATTACACTCGTACCTACAGGACCTTTAACGAATATTGCAATGGCGCTCATTAAAGAGCCAACGATAAAAGACAATATTGAGGAAATCGTATTAATGGGTGGCGGTACATTTGGAAACTGGACGCCAGCAGCAGAGTTCAATATTTATGTCGATGCTGAAGCAGCAGAAGTAGTCTTTACAAGTGGAATTCCGGTGACAGTATTCGGACTAGACGTCACGCACCAAGTCATTGCGACAGAAGATATTATCGAGTGCGTTTCACCTATTGAAAACGACGTTGCACAATTTGTAAAAAAGTTACTGATTTTTTTCGGACAGATGTATAAAGATTACTTTGGAATTAATGGCGGTCCAATACATGACGCATGTACGTCAATGTATTTAATTCATCCAGAGTTATTCGATTTAAAAGACGTCAACATTACGATTGAAACTAAAGGCGAAGCGACGTACGGCATGACAGTCGTCGACTTGTTGAAGACTACAGGTAAAAAAGAGAACGCAACATTTGCGATCGGAGTCAATCAAGATGCGTTCTGGGACGAGTTTATACATATTTTAAAAAGCTTTAACTAAAAAACTAAATCACAAGTTAGCATGATAAAAGGAAGTGTTTTTATGGAGTGGAAAACATTCCCTTTCTACAACTTATTTTTACTTATTGGTCTTGGAATTCACTTATCAGTTTACGGCTTCTATCTTTCTGAGGGAAAGCTTGCTTATTCTGTTGCACTTTGCGGTGCACTGCTGATTGGACATGGTATCTGGAGCAGCATCCTCATGAGCAACAAGTTCAAATAAAAAACTGCACATCACTGATGTGCAGTTCTATAATTTAAGTATTTAGTTTGCCACTTCTTCGTCTTCAATCAATACAAGCTTCTCTGTCTTGTCCTCATTGAAAACTGTGACCTCTACATGTTTAGTCAAGATGTCTGAGTATGAATATGATACACATTCAAAATTATGTTTTTCTGGATCGAGCTCGACGATGAAGATTGCTGGATGTGTTTCTCTTAACACACCTTTTCGTCTTACGATTGTTCGTCTACCACCTTGTGCTTCAAGTAATACTGGATTTCCTACTTCGTCTTCTAAGATTCCTCTTATATCTCTCAATGTCTTTGCCATAGTTCATCCACCCTTATCTTTACTTATCTTATTGTACCATTTTTTCACAATTTAGTCAATTTATTTTAAAAAAGATACAGGTTTAGACTATACATTGAGATTCATATTTGTTAAAATTTAAGATTACTATTTTTGAAGCTTTCATAAATACGTGCGTATTCTTGTATTGACAAGCTTTCACCGCGTCTTTTCGGATCAATTTCAGCGGCTTCTAACATCGCTAATATGTCTTCTTTCTTCTTCTTACCGTCTTTAAATAAGCTTTGATAGTTATTGTATATCGTCTTTCTTCTCATGACGAACGCTCCACGTGTCAGTTTGAAAAATGTCTCTTCATCGTCTACTTTGACAGGAGGATTTTCGTGTCTCACGAGTTCTACGACGATTGAGTCAACGTTTGGTGGTGGCATAAACACTGTTTTTGGTACGTTTTGAATGATTTTAGCTTCTGTATAGTACTGAATCGCAATCGATAAAGAACCATAACTCTTGCTGCTTGGTGACGCACTAAGACGTTCTCCGACTTCTTTTTGCATCATCGTGTAAAAGCGTGAAATTTCTTTATGATGCATTAAAAAGTTCATAAGAATCGGTGTCGTAATATAATACGGTAAGTTTGCGACGACAATGACTTCCTTAACGTCAGTGAATTCTTCTTTAATTACTTTTTCAATATCTGCTTGTAAGACGTCTTCATGGATGATTTTAATGTTGTCATATGGACTTAACGTGTCGTTAAGCACTGGAATCAGGCGATCGTCGATTTCAAATGCGACGACTTTTTTAGCCACTTTTGCAAGCTGTTCAGTCAGTGATCCAATCCCTGGACCAACTTCAATCACACCGATGTCGTCGTTAATTCTCGCTTTTTTTAAAACTTCTTGAATAATATTTCTATCGATTAAAAAATTCTGTCCTAAACTTTTTTTCGTGCTAAAGTTATACTTTTCAACGATCTCTTTTGTACGACCAATTGTTGCGATGTCTTTCATCTCTATCATTCCTTATAATCTTTTAAAGCGTCTAAAATCGACTCTTTTTGAATGTTGTATCGGTTAAATTTTTGACGCATACTATTTGCATTCGCGTATCCAATATTTAACTTCTCTGCCACGTGATGGCGCCTTTTTTTAGAATCTGGTTGCCCGGATAACTGTAAGTCGATCATATCACTTTTTGTTATCGTTTCGACTTCAGTTTTAGCACTCGTCACGACTCTTTTTAGCGCATCTTTTAAATCTTCTGGCGAAGCATTTTCAACACCGATTTTCCCACGTTTGTTTTTGGCTTTGTTACGACTGATGAACGCCTCTTTAATATTTGGGAATCGTTCGAGTATCGTATTTCGAATTTTTTGTCCAGGATAATCTGGATCTGTAAATATAATTGCACCACGTGTATTTAATGCGACTTCGATTTCGTCGAGTGTTCGCTTGTTAATTGCTGATCCGTTCGTTTCAATAGTTTCACAATCAAACACCTCATTTAAACGACGTGTGTCGTCTCGCCCTTCAACGATAATGACTTCTCGTATGTATGGTTTCACTGTAATTCTTCCTTTTAAGAAAAACAGGGGCATGATAGCCCCTATTTAAATGTTATATATTCTCTTTGCATTTTCTGTCGTTGCCTTTTCGACTTCTTCTACAGAAATTCCACGAAGCTGTGCGATTTCTTCTGCGACGAGTCGAACGAGTTTTGGCTCGTTACGTTTGCCTCTAAATGGATGGGGTGTTAAATACGGTGCGTCTGTTTCGACGAGTAATCTGTCGAGTGGCACATATTGCGCCACTTCTTTCGGACGCTTCACGTTTTTAAACGTGATAACACCAGCAAGTGATACGTAAAAGCCCATATTTAACACACGGTCGATCTGTTCATCGGTACCGTTATGAAATGAATGCATAATACCGCCGACTGATTTTGCATCGTGCGCTTCTAATATGTCTATCGTGTCTTCATCTGCATCTCTATTGTGGATGACAATCGGTAAATTCACACGCTTTGCGAGTTCAATTTGTTTAATAAATACTTCTTTTTGAACGTCTTTTGGTGACTTATCCCAGTGATAGTCGAGTCCGATTTCGCCGATAGCGACAATTTTTTCGTGGTTGGATAATGACTCAATCCACTCTAAATCCTTATCCGTACAATCAATTGCGTCGACTGGATGCCATCCGATAACGCCGTACACTTCGTCATATGCTTCGATTAATTCCATCGTACGCTCAATTGTTTTACGGTCAAACCCGATAACGACGAATTTTTCTACGCCGTTTTCTTTTGCGCGTTCTATTACCGCATCAACTTCACCTTCATATTGATCTGCGTTTAAGTGAACGTGTGTATCAATTAGCATCGTATCACTCCTTAATTACTTTACAATGCTTCCGTTTTCTATACCGTTTGGTACAGAGACGAGCGTTAATCGTGCATCTTTTTCTGCTGTAAGAATCATTCCTTGAGACAGTTCCCCGCGAAGTTTCACAGGTTTTAAGTTCGTCACGACGAGTACTTTTTTACCGATAATTTCATCCGCTTCATAATGTTCGCGTATACCTGACACGATTTGACGTTCTTCGTTTCCAAGATCGACTTGAATCTTTAGTAATTTATCTGCTTTTGGATGTTCTGACGCGTTTACGATTGTTGCGACTTTAATTTCGACTTTATCGAAGTCATCAATCGAAATTTCTTCGACTTGTTCAACGTCTTCTTTAGTCGCTACTGGAGCAGTCTTTGCCATCTCTTCTTTAATAAACTGAACTTCTTCTTCAACTTCGAGTCTTGGATAAATTGGCGTTGCTTTTTTTACTACTGGTGAGCTAAATGCAACTTGTCCATATGTGTAAATTGTGTTGTACTCCGTTTGGATTTCTTCAGTCAATCCGAGTTGTTCAAAAATCTTTTTAGAACCTCTCGTTAAGAATGGTTGCGTTAAAATACCGATAATACGGATATTTTCAGCGAGATGAACCATCACGTTACCAAGTGCTTCTGTTTTTTCTTCACGTGCTAAAATCCATGGTGTTGTTTCATCGATATATTTGTTCGTACGGCTGACAATTGTCCATATCGCTTCAAGTGCGCGGTTAAACTGTAAATCGTCCATTGAATGTTCATACTTTTCAATGCTTTCTTTTACTGTGCGTTCTAAGTCAGCATCAAAGTCGTTTTGTGCACCGTTATACTCCGGAACTTCTCCACCGAAGTATTTGTTAATCATCGATACTGTACGGTTCACTAAGTTTCCTAAATCGTTCGCTAAATCGTAGTTCATACGGTCAACGAATGCTTCAGGTGTAAATACTCCGTCAGAACCAAATGGCACTTCACGCATTAAGTAGTAACGTACTGCATCGAGTCCAAAGCGCTCAACGAGCATACCTGGATACACGACGTTCCCTTTAGACTTAGACATTTTACCGTCTTTCATCAGTAACCAGCCGTGACCAAAGATACGTTTAGGTAATGGAAGATCTAGAGCAAGTAACATAATCGGCCAGTAAATCGCGTGGAAACGTACGATTTCTTTACCAATCATTTGAACGTTTGCCGGCCAATATTTTTCAAAGTTAGACGGGTCATCACTTTTATACCCGAGTGCTGTAATGTAGTTTGCAAGTGCGTCAATCCATACGTAAATGACGTGTTTCGGGTTTGAACGCACTGGTATTCCCCAGCTAAATGACGTACGCGTTACAGCTAAGTCTTCGAGTCCTGGCTTAATAAAGTTATTGATCATTTCATGTTTTCTTGATAACGGTAAAATGAACTCTGGGTTTTTATCATAATATTCTAATAGCTGATCCGCATACTTACTCATCTTAAAGAAATAACTTTCTTCTTTTACACGTTCAACTTCGTGACCGCTCGGCGCTTTACCACCAATTACATTGCCGTCTTCATCTTTATACACTTCAGCGAGTTGTGTTTCTGTAAAGTATTCTTCGTCTGAAACTGAATACCAACCTTCATACTCTCCAAGATAAATATCACCTTGCTCTAACAGTTGCTCAAAAATATCTTGAACTGCTTTTTTATGGTACTCATCTGTCGTACGGATAAACTGATCATTTGTAATGTCTAGTAATTCCCACAGCTCTTTAATATCTTTTACCATACCATCGAGATACTCTTTTGGTGATTCATTTAAGCTTTTTGCTTTCGTTTCAATTTTTTGACCATGCTCATCTGTACCTGTTAAGTAGTGCACGTCGTATCCTTGTAGACGCTTATAGCGTGCAAGAACATCTGTTGCGATTGTTGTATACGAGTTACCGATGTGCAGCTGACCACTCGGATAGTAAATTGGCGTCGTAATATAAAATGTTTCTTTCGTCATGGAAATCTCCTCTGTCTTCATTTATTAATTTCTATGATACGTATCATATACGTCTTGTGTTTTTAATTTACGTAATTTTGCCACTTCTTTAATGGCGGCTTTTGGTTTTAATCCTCTTTCAATTAGCATATCGACATGTGTGTTTATATCCATATCAAATTCTTCAACTGAATCGTCAATATACCCTTCTATTACTATAACAAATTCGCCCTTTAAAGGGATGTGTGACGCGAGCATTTCTTTAACGTTTTTAGCTGAGTCTGTCACCGTTTGTTCGAATTTTTTCGTGATTTCTCGAGAGATTGAAACAACTCTATTTTCATCGAATTTATAAATATCGTCGATGAGTTGTTTCACACGATATGGCGACTCATATAAGACGGATGTTTTATCGTGAGTTAGAATTTCTTCTAACTTTTCTTTTCGTTTCCTATTAGACTTTGGTAAAAATCCGAAGTATGTGAATTCAAATGATTCGATACCAGATAATACAATTGCTTGCTGAAATGCGCTCGCCGCTGGAATGACTGTATATTTTAAATCTTCCTCTTGCATACTTTTAACGAGTTCATATCCTGGATCAGATATGATAGGCATCCCTGCATCACTCACGAGTGCGAATACCGTGCCGTCTTTCATCTTTTCTATTATATCTTTTGTCGCTGTTTCTTTGTTAAAATCATGATAACTTTTTAACGGTGTATCGATATCAAAATGATTCAATAATTTGATCGTCATTCGCGTATCTTCAGCTAAAATTACATCGACTTTTTTTAGCGTATCAATTTGTCTAAAACTCGCATCTTCTAAGTTACCAATCGGTGTCCCTACAATGTATAAATTCATCGTTTCACCTCAGACATTAAAGCTTCTTTTTGTACACGCGTGAATTGTTTAATCTCATATTCTCGTTTTAACGCTTCACTTTTCGTTTTAAAACACTCTGTATATTTTAAAGTGACCGGTCGTCTTGCGCGTGTGTATTTCGCACCTTTACCACTATTATGTACGTCGATACGTGCATCGACGTCGACTGCATATCCCGTGTAATACGTGCCGTCACTACATTGTGCGATATAGATATGATGTTTACCCATAATATATCTCTTCCACTTCTTTTGTGTACGTGCCGTTTTCATCGTAAATATAAAGTGGCGGTAACACTTTTACGAGCGCGGTACTGTTAAATATCGATTCAACGAGCACAAAGTGTGCAGTCTCATTCGTTCGTTTACTATAAACAAATTGTAGTTTTGATACTGTAAAATTATGTTCATGTAATAATGAGATAATTTCATGCACACGTTCTGCACGGTGCACCATATAAAATTTACCTTTATTGTTAATGAGGTAACGTGCCGCTTCAATAATCCCTTTTAAATCAATTAAAACTTCACTGCGTGCGATTTCGTGATGCGTCAAACGATGCGTCGGCTGATTGTTTTTAAAGTACGGTGGATTTACTGTAATTAAATCAAACACTGAGTGGTTGTACTTTAATTTTACATCATTTAAATCGAGGTGCTCAATCTCTATCTGTGTGCTTTTATCGTTTAATTCTATTGAACGCTTAGCCATATCGACAAGTCTTTCCTGGACTTCGATTCCGGTAATTGGCTTTTTCGTTTTATAAGATAAAAGTAACGGAATAATCCCATTTCCTGTACAAAAATCTGCGATTGTTTTAACGCGCTTTGTAACGTGGACAAAGTTTGCAAGTAATAACGCATCAATAGAAAAGCTAAACGTTTCTTCACTTTGAATAATTTGCATATTCTCACGATATAACTCATCTAAACGTTCGTTTTCTTTTAACATAAATCATATCTCCCCATAAAATAAAAGCAGCATTTCGCTGCTTTTATAAGTCTCGAGTTAAAATTTCTTGGCAGAAGAGACATTTTTCACCGTGACGATGTGTCCCAAACGATACGTTACAGACGTGAAAACCTTCATCATACATACTTTGTAACGTATTGCTTTTAAATGATTCGCGTTCTGGCTTCTCTTTGTCCGCCGTTGTCTCTATTAACAATTGTTTAAAGTTGTTATTTTCCATTTCTAAACGAACATTTTCTTCTAACAACTTTACTGTTCGTGTCTTTAACTCATCGAATTCAGCATTCATCGTTTCAAGGTGCTTTTCCATTTTGAGAATATGATCAAATAGCTCATCTCGCATTACTACACCTCATTTGCTTCTAATTCGTCTAAACTAAATTCGTAAATATAGTTATCTTTATCTTTCGTGCGGATTTGTAGTTCTAATATATTTAAACCGATAACCTCAACTTTGCCTTTCGGTGTGTAGATAAACTCACCGACATCTGGCAACCTTTTACGTGCAGATTCGTAATGATCATTCTCGTAACTTAAACAGCACATTAAACGACCACACGCTCCAGATATTTTAACTGGCGTGAGTGATAAGTCTTGGTTTTTCGCCATTTGTATTGACACCGGTTCAAAGCTACCTAAATAAGTCGAACAACAGTGACTATAGCCACATGGGCCTACGCCACCAAGATAACGCGCCTTTTCTCGTAGACCGACTTGTCTTAACTCAATACGCGTTTTAAATTCTTGAGCAAGAATACGTACGAGCGATCTAAAATCGACACGTTCATCTGCCGTAAAGAAAAATATAAGTTTTTCTTTATCTAAAGAATACTTCGACGTAATTAAATGCATACCAAGTTTTTCATCTTTAACAGCGTCTCTACAAAACTGTAATGCCGCTTCTGCTTCTCTATCATTTAGCGCATCATTTTCAAAGTCTTCGTCTGTCGCTAGACGGATAAAACAACCGTCTGGCTCGACGATATTTTCCTCTATGACGGTTATATTTTCTTGAAGGACTTTGTGTAAAAATTTACCGTGCCTCGTCTCTGCGACGATGATGTCATCATATTTTAGTTGTTCACCGTTTTTTACTTCAATAAATACTATTTCGTTATATTTTAAAAGTGTTGCTTTAACTACTGTCAGCATAACACGCTCAACCTTTCGAGCTAATAATCATGCTCTCCAAAACGAGCATATTGTTTACATTAAAGTTCAGCATTTTATTTGCTTCTTCTATCTTTTCTAAGTTTCTTGTCAATTGAATCACATTGACTAAGTTCGTTAGTTCAATGTTAAATAGTTTCGACTGCTCAATTTGTAATACGTCATACATCGCTTCACGCATCATACCATCTAATAACGTTAACACTAAGAAATAATCTTTACGTTCTTTACATAGTTCTACGAGAGACGTCAAACGGATTAACGCGCGTGCGTCTTTTTTCAGCCACAGCTCAGCAACTTTTTTTGATTCCGTTACAATTTTTGGAAATCGATCTTCAAGTTCAATGATGTGATGATAATCAAGTCCGTACTGACTGACGATTTGTTGTAGCCCCTCAGAAAGATGAGATAACGCTTCGATTGTTTCATCTTTCCTTCTCGGTATATACATATACTGACTTCTTGAAAGGGTCGTCGGTAATATATTACTCTTATCTGTCGTAAGCAATATCGCAATCGTATTTTTCGGTGGTTCTTCTAAAAACTTTAACAGACTATTTTCTGCTTGAACCGTTAGCTTTTCAAACGCTTCAATAATATATACTTTAAAGTTTGATTGCACCGGTTTTTGACTCATTTGATACATGACGTCTTGAACGTCTTCTTTTTTAATTGTCGCTGCATCTGTTTGTAAATAATAAAAATCTGGATGATTCAGCGATTCAATCATTGATTTGCTGCGCGTATCATCTGAAAGGATTTTTATTGCGAATTCCATAGATACGGATTTTAACGTCTCTAAAGAGTCACTTTCAAATAAATACGTATGACTGAGCTTATTATTTTCGATGATTTTATTTAACGTATGAGAAATATCGACCATACTTAAAATCTTTCAAATTGTTCAATCGGTAGGACGAATACTGTCGCTCCGCCTACTTCTACTTCTACTGGATACGGAATATATGAATCTGCGTTTCCACCCATCGGAGTTACTGGGGCAACTGTTTGTTCGCGGTTTCCGCATGTGTCATCGATAACGTTTAATAACTCATCGACGCGCTCATCTTGAACACCACAAAGGAATGTCGTGTTACCTGAACGTAAAAAGCCCCCTGTTGAAGCGAGTTTCGTGTTTCTAAAATTATTTTTCGTTAATTTATCTGAAAGTCTTTGACTGTCGTGATCTTGAACGATCGCAATTACCATTTTCATGACTATTCACCTCTAGATTTTATAAATTGTTCGATTGCATCAATCGTATCGTGTAATACAGCGTCTATGTCTTGATTTGCATCAATCGTTTTAATGCGCTCTGGATACTGTTCTGATAACTTATTATATCCCATAACTACACGTTCATGAAAGTCTATCTCTTCGTTGTCTAGACGGTTATGTTCAACGTCATTATCTTTTTTACGTAATAACCCAATTTTTGGATCGAGTTTTAAGTAAATCGTTAAATCCGGCATATGTGTATCGATTGCAAATGTGTTAATTTGAAATATCGGATCAAACCCTAACCCTCTTGCGTAACCTTGATACGCCAGACTACTATCTATAAATCGATCGCATAATACAATTTTACCATGATTTAAGGCAGGAAGTATCTTTTCAACTAAATGAACACGTCTACTCGCTGCAAATAGTAGTGCTTCTGTATGTCCATCCATATGATACGTTTCGTCTAACAATAAGTCTCGTATCGACTCGCTTAACGGAATGCCGCCCGGTTCACGCGTGACAAGCGTTTCATATTGTTTTGAAAGATAATTGTTCACACCTTGTATTATCGTTGATTTTCCGGACCCTTCTGGCCCCTCAAACGTAATGAAGATACCCATGTTATACCTCTATATTATAATACTCTAAGTTTTTCCTTAGTCCTTCTATTTTAACATTTTTCTTAACAAATTCATCCAATCGATTAATATCAATCACTTCACCAGCTAAAATTAACGGAACGCCTGGCGGATACGGCGTGATTGTTTCAACTGCACGTTTACCGTGGAGTTCAGAAATGTCGATCGTTGTTTCATCTAACTCCTTAACTGTTAAATTCCTAATCGCTTCAACTAATTGTTCAAACGGATAACGGTCGTTATCATGCCATAACGGTAAGCACCAAAGCACTCCGCGCTCACTCACCATTTCGCTATAAATGTTAACGTCTCTAAGACTACGTTCTAAATCATATGGGGATTGACCCTCTTTGTTTAATACAATCTTTGCAGGATCATCGACAGTTTCAACTGATATATCAAACTGTTTTAAATGATGAATTAACTGTTCACGCTTTTTAAAAAATATATGATCATCAAATGTATTATAAAAGCGTTGTGCACTTTCAATTGATGCCATCACTAAATAGTTCGGAGACGACGTTTCAAATATATTAATATAGTGCATCATACGATCATGAATTGATTTATCTTTAACAAACGTGACAGATGCGCCTGTTAAACTCGGCAACATTTTATGATACGACTGAATCACGACATCAGCGTCACTTTCGATAAGTGAAGATGGAAAGTTTTCTGTCATACTCAAATGCGCACCATGTGCTTCATCCACAATGACGTAACCTCCACGCTGTTTAACATCAGTAATCGTATCTTTAACATCTAACACGTCACCATAATAAGTCGGAGACGTTATAACGACGACGTCTCCTTTTTTCATGTGACTCAAACGAAATTCTAGAGGTGTCTTATCTAACAACGAAAGCCCATTATATAAAGATTTATGAGCGTCACCAATATAGAAAAAGTCATTACTTTTATTATTTAATGCGTGTACTGATGCTAACATCCCCGTCGTAGAACCATTGACAACGAGTTGAGCGTATCTATTATACGGAGTGCCAAGTGTGTCATTTAATTCTTTTAGTACGTCTTCAGGTTCATGTAAATTATCTAATCCTGGAACTTCCGTTAAGTCATAATCGATTTTAATGTCAGATAAAAAACCAATCGTATTATTTTTATGGCCAGGAACGTGCATTGAAATACCAGTGCTTACTTGTTTTAATGCATCTTGTAATTTCATTTAATTACCTCTAATCAATTAAGCCTTCTTCTCTTAATAACTCCATCGCAACTTCTTTTTCAGTTTTACCGTCGATGTCGACACGTTTATTTAATTCACGCATTCTGTCGTCATCGATCTTACCTGCAAATGAATTTAAAATATCTCTAAGCTCTGGATGTTTTTTAAGAAGTTCTTTATTTACAACAGGTGCCGCGTAATATGGTGGGAATAGATTTTTATCGTCTTCTATTACTTTTAAATCAAACGCCTCAATTCTCGCATCTGTTGCGTATACGTCTGCAACGTCAATGTTATTCGTACGAAGCGACTCATAAACGATACCTGAATCTAGTGTTTCAACTTGTTTAAACTCTAAACCATAAAGCTCTTCTAGACCAATGAACCCGTCACTACGTTCTTGGAATTCTGCCGATCCACCAAATCTTAAGTCTCTAGATACTTTACGTAAATCAGACAGTGTTTCAATATCGTTTTCTTCTACATCATCTTTACGCATTGCGACTGCGTAAGTATTGTTAAAGCCAATCGTTTCGAGCCATTCAGAATTCATATCTTCTTCATAACGCTGTTTAACGTGTTCGTACACTTCTTCAGGCGTCTCATATTCAAAGTCGTCCTCTTTTAAAATGTCGACGAGTGCTGTCCCTGTATATTCAACGTACATGTCGTATTGTCCGTTATTCATACCTTCTACTAAGTTTGAAGTCCCGGTAATGTATGACTCTTTACGAACCTTTATATCTGTATTTCTTTCAATCAGTTCTTTATATGCATAGACTAAAATTTCTTGTTCGGTATCGGCTTTACCACTAATGACCATATCATCAGAAGAGAGTATTGTTTTTACAACTCCAAAACTCATAATAACTAATAAAACACCGATGATACTAAAGAACACAACTTTGCTGAATATACTTCCTTTTTTTCTACCTGGTGCTGAATAATTCTCAACATATTTCAGTAAAAGATCAAATAATAACGCAATGACTGCTGCTGGAATCGCACCTGCTAAAATAAGTCCTGTATTATTTGTTGAAAGTCCCCTAAATATAAAATCACCAAGACCACCTGCACCTATTAAACCTGCAACAGTCGCTACACCAACGACGAGTACAGTTGCTGTTCGAATTCCACCCATAATGACACGTGTCGCAAGTGGAATCTCGACGATAAAGAGCTGCTGTAAATTCGTCATGCCCATACCAACACCTGCACGGATTGTGGATTGATTCACGTTTTCAATACCGATATACGTATTTCTAAGGATCGGTAATAGCCCATAAATTGTTAAAGCAACAATCGCTGGCCATTTCCCAGTACCCATAAGCGGCACCATGAATACGAGTAACGCAAGACTCGGAATCGTTTGGAATATCGATGCGATCCCAATAATTGGACCCGCAAATTTTGGCGTACGTGTGAGTAATATGCCGGTTGGCACTGCAATCACAATCGCTATTAATAGAGAGAGCATTGAAATTTCAATATGTTGCTGAATTAAATTTAAAAGCTCGGACGATCTCGTCGTTAAAACATTGTAAAATTCATTCCACATACGCTTCACCACGCTTACTGTCAGTGCTTAACATACTAAATAATTTTTGAATATCCAAGACACCGGTATAGTTATTCATTTCATCTACAACAATATGTAGCTTCCCTTTATTCGCACTGATTATATTCATTGCCGTATTAAAGTCTGTATTTTCATCTAACAAAACAACATCTTCAACTTCCAAATCATCTTCTAGTAATCGAAATAAATCATATGCATAGTATTGCTCTTCAATTTTTACTGGTATTTTATTGATACGTTGACCTTTCATCAGTGAAATAATTTTAGCTTTTGAATCATCTAAAACTATTGGATACTCTTTATTAGTAAAATCTTTTACTATAAAATGCTCCATTATATATTTTCGTTGACGCTCTTCACCAATAAATTTTTGAACAAATGTATTATTCGGATTAAAAATTAACTCTTCTGGCGTACCAATTTGCTCAATTTTACCATCATTCATTACAGCGATACGGTCTGCTATTTTTAATGCCTCATCCATATCGTGAGTGACAAATACAATTGTTTTCTTAATTGTCTCTTGTAAATGAATTAATTCATCCTGTAGTTCGCTTCTTGTCACAGGATCTAAAGCAGAGAACGCCTCATCCATTAATATAATGTTTGGATCAGAATATAACGCACGAATAACGCCGATACGTTGTTGTTGACCACCGGATAATTCTTCAGGATAACGCTCTTTAAAACTCTCATCCATATTCACTAGTCTTAGTAACTCATCGATACGATTCTCATCTTTCTTTTCACCTTTTAAACGGTTGACTAGACTTACATTATCGCTAATTGTCATATGTGGCATGAGTCCGATATCTTGAATGACGTAACCAATTGAACGTCTCAATTCAACTTTATTAATGTCTTTGATGTTTTTATCATCTATATATATGTCACCTTCTGTCATTTCTGTTAAACGGTTAATCATTTCCATCGTAGTAGTCTTTCCGCTACCAGATGGACCAATGATGACAAACAACTCATTCGACTGTATATCAAAATTTATATGATCAACGGCTAAAAAATCACCGTATGTTTTTGTTACGTTTCTAAATGAAATCATAGTAATCTCCTGTGCACTTTCTAAAGGTATACGGTTCATTATAGATATTCTATAAGGCAAATTCAAAAGAAGGGGATAGTAGTGATAAAGAATGAATGAAGGAATAAATTAATTGTCAAATTAATCAAAAGATATTAACGTAAAGAGATTTTATATAAAAAAGTATTCTTTATTTTAATATAAAACCGTTTTGCGTAAAAAGAGAAAGCAATACGTTAACACAAATCGAGTAATCGTTAACATAACGAAGTACTATTTAACGCAAATCAATTTTGCGTTAAATAAATAAAATCCGAAGATAATCCACCACTCAATATAAGTTATAATTTATAAAAGG
>NZ_CAVG010000014.1 GCF_000438455.1 Nosocomiicoccus massiliensis | reverse complement strand
GGTCGTTTGCACCAGACTATGCTGGAGTAGGTAATAACGGAACGTTAATTTCTAACACACCTGTTCCACGAAATCCTGCATTCTTATTTGAAGTTAATGACAGTGATGGTAGCGAGGAGTATTCTCTCATTCAAATTCAGAATACGACAGATATTTCTAAAGATAATAAATACAGTATTAAATTTGTTTCGATGGAAAACGAAGTTGTCAGTGTATTAACACTTAAGAAAGATAAAACTATGTTCTTAATCGGTGCAGGTTTTGTTATTTTCTTAATCGGTGTGTTTATCGGTTCATATGTGAACCATAGACGTATATGGATTAATACAGATAATGGTCTTACACTTGCAGCACATACGAATCGTAACTACTACAGTATTACAAAAGAGATCAATGAAATTCTCGATAAATATAATTTAGGCTATGTAGAAGATAGCGACTCTAAAGTTCATAATGAACGAATGAAAGGATAATGGTTATGACCGATCATTTACTATTAAAGATCAGTAACATCTCAATGTTTATTGGATTTATATTATTACTTATATCACTCGTACCACTTGGTATGAGTATTAGTTCTAAACGATCAGCACGATATGCGAATATAGCAATTTGGATTGTTACGATCGCATTTGTATTAGAACTCACTTATTTTGTGTTTAGATGGCTTGCAACTGGACATGCGCCTGTATCTAACCTTTTTGAATTTATTGCGATGTTCTCTATCATGCTAATTTTTGGATACTTAGTAACGTATCACTACTATAAAACGAAAGTTTTTGGATTGTTTGCGATTCCGGTTTCGTTGTTATTACTCTGGTATGGTGCATTATTCTCAACAGATGTAGCACCACTTATTCCAGCGTTACAAAGTAACTGGCTAGCAATTCACGTAATTACAGTAACGATTTCTTACGGAATCTTATCGATGAGTGCCGTTGCAGGGTTCATTTATTTACTAAAAATTATTCCTGCAAATGAAAAGTCTTGGAGATCATTTTTCTTAGAAGCAATTACGTATTTTATAATCGTCATTGTGACATTTATGTTAATGATGGTTATTATGCGCGGTGTCGTGAAATATGAAGCAGACTTCTTCTATGTTAATCAGCAAGGTAATGAATCCGTTGTAACGTATAATTTACCGAGCTTAATTAACTACAAAGACTCAATTCCAGTTGAGCATTTAGGAAATAATGAATACGACCGTACAGAGCACTTTACAACAGGTATTGAAGTGCCACCGATCATAAAAGCTCATTCATTAAATACGGTAATATGGTCTATCGGTGTCGGTTTAATAGTTTATGGGTTATTACGACTCATTTTAAGAAGACGTATTTACACATTACTTAAACCAGTTGCAAATAAAGCCGACTTAAACTTAATGGACGACATTGGATATCGTTCAGTGATTATCGGTTTCCCATTATTTGCATTAGGTGGTATTTTCTTCGCAGCAATTTGGGCACAAGCAGCTTGGAGTAGATTCTGGGGCTGGGACCCGAAAGAAACATGGGCGTTTATTACGTTTATGTTCTATACAATTTTCTTACACTTACGTATTAATAGAGGGTACGAAGGTGAAAAATCAGCGTGGTTAGCCGTTGCAGGATTTTTCTTAATCTTATTCAACTTAGTCGCAATTAACTTAATTGTCGCAGGCTTACATTCATACGCTTAAAGAGGTGACGAAATGTCGAAACGTAAAGTATTGGTTGTAGATGATGAAGAAAGAATTCGTAAACTCGTCATCTTATATTTAGAAGCAGATGATTATGAAATTACAGAAGCAGATAATGGTGACGATGCTTTAGAACTTGCAATGAATGAAGACTTTGATTTGATTATTTTAGATGTAATGATGCCTGGTAAAGATGGGTTTGAAGTGACGAGAGAGCTAAGAATGCATAAATCAACACCGATTCTCTTATTAACTGCCAAAGGTGAAGAAAATGACGTATTAGAAGGTTTTGAAGCGGGGGCTGATGATTATGTTAAAAAGCCATTCTCTCCACGAGAAGTGTTACAGAGAACTAAAGCTATTTTAAAACGTTCATCAGAAACTGCGTATATGAAGTTTGATTCATCCAGTCGCGACATTATCGTCTATGAGCATTTAGAAATCGATAACGATGCACACAAAGTAACGGTAGATGGGCAATATGTAAATTTAACGCCGAAAGAGTACGAGTTATTACTATTTTTAGCCGAAAATCCAGACAAAGTATTCGATCGTAAAGAACTGTTAAAAGAAGTTTGGAATTATGAGTTTTACGGTGATTTACGAACAGTCGACACACATATTAAACGTTTGAGAGAGAAATTAAATGATGTTTCTGTTGATGCAAGTTTAATGA
>NZ_CAVG010000013.1 GCF_000438455.1 Nosocomiicoccus massiliensis | reverse complement strand
GGTTTACTATCATCATGATAGTAACTGCAGTTTTAATTATATTGTCCATTAGTCTAGCGTTTTACTTTAGAAACTACGCTCTAAATAGTAGTGATCAAAAACTATTAAATGATTTAGAGCGTATTGAACAAGAAATACTCAGTCAACACGAACCTGTCATTGAATCTACAAAAGTAATTACTGAAGAGAACTTAATCATTTACCAAGACGGTCAATTTGTATCGAGTAATACAGAGACGGACCGATCTGTGTTTAACTACATTTTAAATAGTGAAGGCCTACAAGAGGATACTTTTTTTGTTAAAGATGAAGAAAACATTGATTACATGGTAAAAGTGCTTAATATGACGCAGTACTATGATACAGATACAATGCTTATAAAATACACAGATATGTCACCGATTTATAAATCGATACGTGATATTACGATGATTATATCAGTGAGTGCGTTTGTACTATTTATCGTTACGACGTTATTTGCATTTATTTTAATCCAAAGAATTACTGATCCATTAATTGATTTGAGAAATGCTTCGTTAAAAATGGCAAGTGGAAAATTCCAAAAATTAGAAGTTAAAAATTTTGATGAAATCGGAGAATTGACACTTGCATTTAATAAAATGAGTGAAGATATTAAAAGAAATATCGATAACCTCGAGTATGAGAAAAACTTGAGAGAATCAATATTCACATCAATATCTGATGGCATAGATTTTTTGATGAATCAAACAGTCAAATTTACCGAAATAAAGAAGGAAATACATGGTTCAAAGAGATTTCACAGCATGAACGCTTAATACAAAAAATTAACGAATGTATTATTCGCTGTCGAGAAAACTTTGAATCTTATTCGATTACTGAAGAACTAGATACAGATACGTATATTGAAATCTTCTTTACACCAGTGAATTATGCAGAGTCAAAAACAGGTGTTACGATGACTATCCGTAACGTGTCACATGAGAAGAAACTAGAAACGATGCGCGCACAGTTTATATCGAGCGTATCTCACGAGCTAAAAACACCAATGGTAATGGTCACTGGTTACACTGAGGCATTACTAGATGAAATTGTCACTGATCCAAAAGAAGTAAAAAATATGTTAAGTATTATTAAAGAAGAATCTGATCGTATGAATCATTTAATCAATGAGTTAATTGAAATTAATAAGTTAGAAACTGAATCGGGATTATATAATATTAAAGAAAATGATTTAAACGTGTTGATGGCTGATTTACAGAAGCGATTTGATTACGAAATGAAGAAAAATCAGTTAAACTTTAAAGTTAAAAATAAGCTAAATAATTCTATCGTTCCTTTTGACTATGATAAAATGTACCAAGTGTTTACGAATTTAATCGATAATTCAATTAGATATACTTCAGACGGAGATACTATCTTAATAAATATTGACGAAACGAACACTCATGTAGTGATTACATTATCTGATACAGGTATTGGTATGAAAGCTTCAACGCTAAATCGTATATTTGAACGTTTCTATAAAGAAGATAAAGCAAGAACCAGAGGTAAACAAGGTACAGGTCTTGGACTCAGTATCGTAAAAAGTATTATTAATGGGCATAAAGGAACGATTACGGTTGATAGCGAGTACGAAAAAGGCACGACATTTGTTATGACGTTAAGTAAAGGAGAACAACTATGAACCAGTCACAGATTTACAAAATAATTATGATTAGTATATTATCAGCGATTTCTTTTATACTTATGTTGATAAGCGTTCCATTACCATTCTTCCCACCATTTTTAAAGTTTGATATTGCAGATATTCCTGCCTATATAGGATTTGTACTATTCGGTGGTGGAGTCGGTATTTTAATTATAGTTATAAAAATAATCATATACGGTTTTCTCGTTTCGAGTGAACCAATCGGTCCAATAGCGAATTTACTCGCATCACTTAGTTACTTAATTCCGATATATATTATTTATGTTAAAAGTAAAACGAGCAAAAGTTTAATAACGGGAATTGTCGTCGGTACACTATTCATGACGTTCGTGTTATCGATACTTAATTACTTTATCTTGCTTCCGCTTTACGGAATGATTTTAGATCAGCGTGCAGTGTTTGAAAACGTAAAAACACTTGTAACAGCAGGTATCATTCCATTTAACATCGTAAAAGGTATTTTACTCGGTATAGTCATCTATATCGTTCACACAAAATTAATACCAATACTGAAAAAGCAAATAAAAAAGAGTACTCTTTAAAAAGAGTACTCTTTTTTACTCAAACTTTAATGGATCTCCGTCGAACGGCTCATCGGCTACTTTTATAGAATCTGTGGGACACCCTAGATACGCCATTTCAAGATCGCCAAGGAGTTCTTCAGGAACGGGCGTTATCCCTTCATTGTTATCGAGTATGGAGTAGGAGATACCGTCATCGTCATAATCGAATATATCCGGTGCTGACGCTCCACATGCTCCACAAGCAATACAAGTGTCCTGGTCAGAAATTGTATATTTTATCGTCACATTGTCACCTCTTAATAACACTATATTAAGGTGTTTATTTCTTCTTTTCAACTAATTGCTTTTCAAAACTTCATCGCTTTCGAATTCCCTTTAAAAGTATAGGAAAAAAGACTATAATAAAAGTACTAATGTATGTAGGGTAGGAATGTATTATGAAAGATGATTTTTATAAAGATATACAACATAAACGTACTGATACAAATAAAGATAAACGAACAAGACGTCGCTCTAGAAAAAATAAAGTAGACGAACAGTTCAGTCGGAGCGCTAAGTATAATCGTGAAGAAAATAAAACTGTAAAAAATGAAAATAAAAAAGAAAACGAACCTAAAAAAGATGACGATAAGTCTGTAATTGCTGCAATTTTAGCATCCTTCAAGAGTACTTCATCGAAATATGGTGACCAGTTTTCTAAAGAGATGCAGCAATCAAAATCAAAGTTAAAAGATTTTAAAAACAAACATTTAAACACTCAATCATTTAAAAACAATAAAAACAAAAAGTCTCTATTAGTTTTACTCGCACTTTTAATTCCTTTAACTCTCGTGTTAGGTGTAATGATTGTCTCTAACTTTTGGCCTTCAGGTGACGGTATAGATGAACAATCTGTTGCGAGCGATAAAAAAGAAGAGAACACGAGACAAATTGACAAAGAATTTGAAAGTAAAAAAGCTGAATTAGAAAAGCAGTTTGCAAAAAACAAAGATAGTAACTCTAATAAAAAGAGTAAAGATAATAAAGACGGTGAAGAAGTCGCTTCAAATAAAGATGGTAATCTGCCAGCGAAATACTCTGAAGAACAAATCGCAAGTCTTGAAAAGCTTGGTCAATCAGTCATTTCATCGAAGAAAGAATCTGACGTAAAGAAGGCCGAACAAAAAGCAGCTGAAGAAAGAGAACGTGAACGCCAAGCTGAAGAGGCTAAAAAGAAAGAAGAAGAAAAAGAAGAAGAGAATGAAGTCGGAGCGACGCACGTTGTTACTGCGCAAGATAACTTATACCGAATCGCACTGAGATATTATGGCTCGGGTTCACAAGAGAACGTCCAAAAAATAAGAGATGCGAACGGTATTCCTGGAAACAACTTAACAGTTGGTCAAGAACTCATTATTCCATAAGAAAAGGTGTCATGAATGTCAAAAATTAATATAACAATTGATGGTCCTGCTGCCGCTGGTAAAAGTACCATCGCAAAAATTGTTGCAAACCGATTAAATTATAAATATTTAGATACTGGTGCAATGTACCGAGCGGTTACTTTATATTCTCTAAATTTAAGTGAATCGCTTACGAAATCAAATATTACAGACGCTAAAATAAATTTTAGTGAATCTGGAGATGTATTTTTAAACGATACGAACGTTTCAAAAGATATTCGTAATAGTGAAGTAACAAATAAAGTAAGTTCTATTGCTTCGATCGATTTTGTACGTGATTATCTTGTCGATATGCAACGTGAAATAGCAACAGATAAAGGTATCGTAATGGACGGTAGAGATATCGGTACTGTTGTAATCCCAGATGCTGAGTTAAAAATTTACTTAACAGCAAGTCCTGAAATTCGTGCAAAACGTCGACTTATTGAAGAAGAAGCTCGTGGAAATAATATTACATTAGATAATTTAATTAAAGAAATTATCGCACGTGATGAAAGTGATATGAACCGCGAACATTCACCGTTAAAAAAAGCTGAAAGTGCAATAGAGATTAATACTGATAATATGACGATTGACGAAGTTGCATCGGCAATCTTAAATTATGCACGCGAAAGGATTAACGACAATGTTTTATAAAGTTATGAAAGTATTTGTGACGTTATATTACCGAGTGCGTCATAAAATCACAGTCATCGGCGAAAACAACATTCCAAAAGAAGGGCCTGTTTTACTCGCTGCAAATCACAAATCATTACACGATCCACCCGCGATTGGTATTTCTGTAAAACGTGAGATGTCATTTTTCGCAAAATCTGAGTTGTTTAAAAATAAATTATTCGGTGCAGCAATCCGTAATTTAAATGCAATACCTGTAAATAGAGGTAAAGGAGATCGTGCGGCATTAAAAACGTCGATTGAGGCATTAAAAGAGGGACGCATGCTGTTAATGTTTCCAGAAGGGACACGTAATAAAGATAGAAATGATGAGTTAAGACCTCTTCAAGAAGGTGCAAGCTTTATCGCAATGAGTGCAAAAGCGCCGATTGTTCCAGTTGCTGTACGTGGAAATTATGATGATAAAAAGGGCGTAACGATTATATTCGGTCAACCTATATATACAGATGAGTTAAGGAAAGATGGTTTAAAGAGAAAAGATATTACGAAAATTTTAGAAAATAATCTAAATAATTTGTTAAATGGACCTTTACACCTTGACAAATAGCTAGATTTATAGGAACTTAATAGTATTAAGCGTTTTAAAATTGGAGGATAACGGTATGACAAACGAAGAAAAATTTGAAGAAAACTTAGAAGTTGAAAACACAGAAACTGTTGAGTCTAAGTACAACGAAGGCGACGTTGTAACTGGTAAAGTTTCTAAAGTTGAAGAAAAGTTTGTAGAAGTTGAACTTGAAGACGGTACGACTGGAGTCGTTCCAATTAGTCAATTAACTTCAAAACGAATTGATACAACAGATGAGATTGTAAGTCTTGATGATGAGCTTACAGCTAAAGTAATTAAAATCGAAGATGAGTCAACAGTAGTTGTTTCTGTGCGTCAATATGAGACAGAAGAAGCATACAATGACTTAAAATCTAAAAAAGATAACGATGAAACAATTCAAGCAGAAGTAATTGAGGTTGTTCCTGCTGGATTAGTTGTTGACGTCGGTGCACGTGGTTTCATCCCTGCATCACTTATTTCAACGCAGTTCGTTGAAGACCTTACTCAATTTGATGGTCAAACTCTAGACGTTAAAGTTGAAGACGTTGATCCAGACAATAACCGTATTATTTTAAACAGACGCGTTTTAGAAGAAGTAGCTGAAAAAGAAGAATTACTTAAAAACTTCGATTCACTTGAAGAAGGTGAAGTCGTTGAAGGTGAAGTCGTTCGTACAACAAACTTCGGTGCTTTCGTTAATGTTAATGGTGTAGATGGGCTCGTACACATCTCAGAAATTGACTACAACAGAGTAGATAGCGTTGAAGATGCTGTTTCAATCGGTGATACAGTCAACGTTAAAATTCTTTCAGTAGACAAAGATAACGAAAGAGTATCACTTTCAATTAAACAAGCTGGAGACAGTCCGTTCGATAAATTCTTCAACGAGCATAAAGTCGGCGACGTTGTAAAAGGAACTGTTAAACGCCTAGTAGACTTCGGTGCTTTCGTAGAAGTAGCTGAAGGTGTAGAGGGGCTTGTTCACGTATCAGAAATTTCATATGATCATGTTGAACACCCTCAAGACGTATTAAAAGCAGAAGAAGAAGTCGATGTTAAAATTATCGGATTCAACGAAGAAGACGAGAAAACATCACTTTCAATTAAAGCAACAAAAGAAAAACCACAACGTCCAGTTCAACAAAAAGATAAAACAGTTTATAAAGACGAAGAAGACGATGCACCTACATTAAGAGATATTTTAGGTGACAAACTTAAAGATTTAGGTCTTTAATCATACGTAAAAGAGCGAGGGAACTCGCTCTTTATTTTTTTATAGAATAAAATTAGAGTTATGATAAAATATAAGAGAAATGAGGGAAGTTGAATGATACCTACAGTAGCAGTCGTGGGACGACCGAACGTTGGAAAATCCACGTTATTTAATAGAATTATTGGAGAAAGAAAATCAATTGTAGAAGATACTCCAGGCGTTACAAGAGACCGAATATATGCTACAGCAGATTGGCTCGGTCATGAATTTAATATCATAGATACTGGTGGAATTGAACTCGATGACAACTTATTCCAAAATGAAATTTCAGTACAAGCAGAAATTGCAATTAATGAAGCTGATGTAATAGTAATGGTTGTAAATGGACGTGAGGGTGTTACAAATGATGATGTTCACGTTGCGAATATTTTACATCGTTCAAAAAAACCTGTCGTATTAATGGTCAATAAAATCGATTCATACGAAATGCGTTCAGAAATATATCAGTTTTATGAATTAGGTCTAGGCGACCCTTATCCAGTATCTGGTTCTCATGGTTTAGGATTAGGAGATGTTCTAGATAAAGTCATTGAAAACTTTAGTACATTAAACTATGAAGTCGATGAAGATGACTCAATTAAAGTTTCTTTAATTGGACGACCGAACGTTGGTAAATCTAGTTTAGTCAACGCAATACTCGGCGAAGATCGTGTTATTGTTTCGAATATTGCTGGGACGACTCGAGATGCTATCGATACAAAACTTGAAAAAGACGGGTTTAACTATACATTTGTCGATACAGCGGGTATTCGTAAACGAGGAAAAGTGTACGAAAACACAGAGAAATATTCGGTATTACGAGCTAACGTTGCGATTGAACGAAGCGACGTAGTTTTACTCGTATTAAACGGCGAAGAAGGGATTCGAGAACAAGATAAACGCATTGCAGGAATTGCACATGAAGCAGGAAGAGCAATCATTATTGTCGTTAACAAATGGGACGCCGTTGAAAAAGATACACAAACGATGCGTAAATTCGAACTAAAGATTAGAGATCAATTTAGATTTTTAGATTATGCACCAATTGCATTCGTTTCAGCGAAAACTAAAAGTCGTGTGCATACGTTATTCCCACTTATTCATACAGTCGATAATGCACATAAGCAACGCGTTCAATCGAGTGCGTTAAACGAAGTGCTAGTGGATAGTGTTGCAATGAATCCTACACCGACTGATAAGACAGGTAAACGATTAAATATTTTCTACGGGACTCAAGTCAGCGTCGCACCGCCGACGTTTGTTGTTTTTGTAAACGACCCAGAGCTCATGCATTTTAGTTATAAGCGATACTTAGAAAATCGTTTAAGAGAAGCTTTTGACTTTACAGGAACACCAATTCATATCATTACACGTCGTAGAAATTAATATAGGAGAGAGTTTTATGAATATATCAATTATAGGGACTGGTAGTTTTGGTACCAGTCTTTCAATGGTACTCGATTCTAACAATCATCATGTACTAATGTACGGCAGAAATAAAAGTACGGTTAAAGAAATCAACGAAGACCATACGAACAAAAACTATTTAAAAGATATTACGCTAAGTGAGACAATTAAAGCGACAGACGATCTTAAAGAAGCTGTTAAATATGGTGATATACTAATACTCGCAGTTCCAGTAAAAGCAGTCCGAACTGTAAGTAAACAAATTAACGAATATTTAAATGAACTAGATAAACAAGTGTTAATATGTCACGTGGCAAAAGGATTAGAACTCGGCACTCATAAACGTGTGTCTGAAATTATCATTGAAGAAATTGACGAAAAAAATTATACAGACATCGCAATTTTAAGTGGGCCATCACACGCAGAAGAAATCGCATTAAAACAACCGACAACAGTAAGTACAGCTTCAATAAATAAAACAGGTCAAAAGCAAATTCAAGATGTATTTATAAATAAATACTTTAGAGTGTATGAAAACAATGACTTAATTGGCGTGGAAGTTGGCGGTGCACTTAAAAATATTATCGCCCTAGGCATCGGTATTTTAGATGGCTTAGGTTTTGGAGACAATACAAAATCTGCCGTTATTACGCGAGGCCTACATGAGATCGCAAGACTCGGTACTAAAATGGGGGCCAATCCTTTAACTTTTATGGGATTAACAGGTGTCGGTGACTTAATTGTAACAGCGATGAGTGAACATTCTAGAAACTTCAGATGTGGTAAGATGCTCGCTAGTGGACAGTCACTCGACGATATTGTTAAAAATATGGGAATGGTCGTTGAAGGTGTTAACACAACAAAAGCTGCGTATGAGCTTGCAAAAATTCACGACGTCGATATGCCAATAACGAATGTATTGTACGAATATTTATTTGAATCAATCTCTGAGACAGATGCTTTAATCTCTTTAATGATGAGAGAAAGAAAGTCTGAAACAGAAGGTTTATTAGAAATTATGAGAAATCATTTAGAAGCGGAGAAATAAAATGTTTGATATATCTAGAATGGATTTAATGTGGGTGTCGTTTTATTCGATGGGTGCGATGGCACTTGCGGCACTCTTAATATATATCGCACGTTATAAAATGCCCTATCGTTTTGTAAGTATTATCATGTCAATTATTGCATGGTTATTTTTAATTTTTGCATTTATAACGATGATACTCGTATTAGGAGGCAGTAACCATGCGTAACGCATTAAAACTATTCGTTTTATTATCAGTTTCACTCTTATTAAGTGCTTGTATGTACCCTCAAAGTGAGCGTGATAAAAATGCACAGCCAAAAGAATCACAAATTAAAATGGTCGAGAACGCAGTCAAACATTACCAAGAAGATAACGACGGATTATTGCCATTTAAAACAACTGAAAATCATCTAGAAAATAGAGAGTATTTACAATACCAAGTAGAATTTAATAAATTAGTTCCGGACTATATTAGTGATATTCCACCGACAGCGTTTGAAAATGGTGGACATTATCAATATGTCATTATCGATGAAGATACAGACCCTAAAGTAAAAATCGCAGATTTAAGAATTACGAACACAATTCGCTCGTTAACGACTCGTTTAAACGTACTTAGTGACCATGTTAAATTAGGTGATATGGTCGGTCCAAACGTTTATATGCTAGATTTAGATCATTATCATCTTGATCAAAATCCAACAGTTACGAGCCCGTATACAGGTAATCCATTAAACGTATATTTTAATGGTGGAGAAGAATTTTTAGTTGATTATCGTGAAGATGTGCAACATATCATTGATGACCAAGAATTATCGTTTAAACCTGGCGATGACGTACGCCACGTCTTATATGAACATACACCTGTCGTACCGATTTACAGTCCAGAATTAACCGTCGATGAAAACAATAATGTTATCTTTATGACGAGCAAAATAAAAAAAGAAGCCAATAAATAATAATATACTAAAGAATGCTGAAATATGTTGAAGTGACGGCATTCCTGTGGTAAAGTCAAAACATAATGATTAATCATTATATAGAATCTAGGAGGTCATTTAATTATGAACAAGACTGATTTAATTAACGCAGTAAGCGACAAAGCTGATCTTACTAAAAAAGATGCAGGTGCTGCTGTAGACGCAGTTTTCGAAGCAATCCAAGGATCACTAACTAAAGGTGAAAAAGTTCAATTAATCGGATTCGGTACTTTCGAAGTACGTGAGCGTGCTGCACGTAAAGGACGTAACCCACAAACTGGTGAAGAAATTGAAATTGCAGCATCTAAAGTACCAGCTTTTAAAGCAGGTAAAGCTCTAAAAGACGCAGTAAAATAAGAATTTTAATAGACCTAACTGATGTTAGGTCTATTCATTTATAAGGGTGATTTTTTTGTTGGCGCTAAGTGAAATTATGACTTATTTTGATGATGACATTCAAAACAAATATACAAATTTTGTAAA
>NZ_CAVG010000012.1 GCF_000438455.1 Nosocomiicoccus massiliensis | reverse complement strand
GAGATTTTCTATCAAAAGAAGAGTTAAAAGATTTAATGGATTCAACTGGGTTTACAAATATAAAAATAGTCCCTCATAACATGGGTATGGCTGCAACCCATTTAGCATATAAACCGATTGATTATGACAAAACCGTTTAAATCTTTTATAAAGCCTGATTTAAGGAAAATAGAGGCGTATATTAAAGAGAATCTAGACCCAGGAACTTCTATCGTAAACGATGAAAGTTTTAATTTATACGTCACAGGCGGTAAAAAGCTTAGACCATCACTTGCACTTCTTGTTGGTAAATTAGGGGACAAAGATAAATATAATGATTTAATTAAAACTGCAGCGAGTTTAGAACTAATTCATATGGCAAGCTTAGTTCACGATGATATTATCGATGACTCAGAGACGAGAAGAAAACGTAAGACTACGTATTATAAACAAGGTTATTTCCAAGCAGTAAATACAGGTAACTTTTTAATATCCAGTGCGATAGAAGCAGTGTCTCACATAGAACATCAAAAGTTTCACGACACATATGCTCTAGCGATGCGTCAAATTGTAGAGGGAGAGCTATTCCAATTCGACACTCAGTTTGACGATATGCAGACAATTGATGATTATTTAGATAAAATTTATAAAAAGACAGCGTTACTCATCGTATTAAGTATTAAACTTGGAGCATTTGCTACCAATGTTGATCGAAATGTACTTAAATCTTTGATTGAATACGGATATAACGTTGGAATGAGTTTTCAAATTATAGATGACTGTTTAGATTTTACTGCAAGTGAAAAAATACTTGGTAAGCCTAAGTTTTCAGATTTAAAAAATGGTCATTATACGTTACCTGTACTACTACTTAGAAATAGTGATAGTACATTTAGATCGATGTTAAAAAAGTATAGTAAGCATAGAGAAAACAGTGAAGAATTATCCAAATATTTACTAGAATCTAATGCGATTCAAGAGTCAAAAGCAATAAGTAATAAATATTTAGATGACGCATTACAAAATGTGACGGATATTGAGTCACCAATTAAAGAATATTTAGTTGAAGTAGTAGAAAAACTGAGAGATAGATTAAATTAAAGTGACATTTATTACTTATAAATGATATGATATACAGAGACTAGTTAAAGGAGATTATGTCAAATGGAAAGAACATTTTTAATGATTAAACCAGACGGCGTTCAAAGAAACCTTATTGGACCAATCGTTGAGCGTTTAGAAAACAAAGGGTTTAAAATTGTAGGTGCAAAATTAATGCAAGTATCAGATGAGCTTGCTAAAACTCACTACGGTGAACACAGTGAAAAGCCATTCTTCGGTGAGTTAGTAGACTTCATTACGTCAGGACCAGTATTCGCAATGGTTTTAGAAGGTGAAAACATCATCAGTACTGCTCGCTTAGTTGTTGGCGCTACAAACCCTCAAGAAGCAACTCCAGGAACAATCCGCGGAGACTTTGGTTTAACAGTTGGTAAAAATATTATTCACGGTTCAGACTCACCTGAAAGTGCTGAGCGTGAAATTAATCTTTTCTTTGATGAATCAGAGCTTATCGATTATAGCTTAATCAATAAAGATTGGATCTATTAATGATAACAAGGCTGAGTATAACTACTCAGCTTTTTATTTTATATAATAAGAGGTGGATTCAATGAGGTTTTTAACAGCAGGTGAATCTCATGGTAAAAAAGTGACGGCGATTGTTGAAGGATTTCCTTCAAATGTACCGATCGATAAAGAACGTATGACTAAAGAGTTATTCATGCGTCAAGGTGGATATGGTCGAGGTCGTCGTATGCAAATAGAGAAAGACACATTTGAATTTGGTAGCGGGGTAAGACATGGCTATACGTTAGGTAGTCCCGTTCAAATGGAAGTGAATAACGATGATTTCAAACAATGGGTAAACGTGATGCAGTCTGAACCGATCACAGATGAACAGATTGAAAAAATGAGAAGAGTGATTAAAGAACCAAGACCTGGTCATGCGGATTTAGTCGGTGGAATGAAATATAATCACAGAGACTTAAGAAACGTACTCGAACGTTCATCAGCAAGAGAAACGACAGCACGTGTACTCGTTGGAGCACTCTGTAAAGAGTTATTGCACGCTTTAAATATTGAAATGACAAGTCGTGTCGTTCAAATAGGTACAGTAATAGATGATGGCACATATACGTTTGATGAAATTAAAAATAATAAAGAATCATCTTCTGTTCGAATGGTTTCTAATGACAAAACTAAAGAAGCTGAGTTGTTAATCGATCAAACAAAAGCAGCCGGAGATACGCTAGGTGGAGTTATAGAAGTTATTGTCAAAAATCCGATTATTGGTCTTGGATCACATGTACATTACGATACAAAACTCGATGGCAAAATCGCACAGTCTATCGTTAGTATTAACGCATTTAAGGGTGTAGAATTTGGAATGGGCTTTACGATGGCTGACTATCCAGGTAGTCAAGTCCATGATGAAATTTTATATAATCCTAACGATGGTTTTACGAGACGTACAAATAATTTAGGTGGGTTTGAAGGTGGAATGACAACAGGTATGCCAATTGTCGTCCGAGGAGTAATGAAGCCTATACCAACACTTTATAAACCATTAATGAGCGTTAATATCGATACGAAAGAACCATTTAAGGCGACGATTGAACGTAGTGATCCAACTGCTGTTCCAGCAGCGAGTATTGTTGCAGAACATATGGTTGCAATCGAGATTACAAAAGCGATATTGGATAAGTTTGGTAGCGATGATTTCTCAGATATTAAAGAGAACATAGAAAATTATAAAAGACGTTTAGAGGAATACTAATGGACATTAAAACGACTTATACTGCTGACAATTATACGATACATGTTGGTCATAATATTTATGACACACTTATTCATGATTACACAAAAAACTATCAAGACGTCTATTTTATTATCGATGAATATGTATATGAATTATATGAAACTAAATTTTCACATCTAAATCATGTAATAAAAGCACCGAGAGGTGAAACTTTTAAGCATATTAATCCCGTGATGAATACAATCGATTCATTATTAGATTTAAATGTAAAAAGAAACAGTTTAATCGTCGTTATCGGTGGTGGCGCGACAGGGGATGCGGGTGCGTTTTTATCAAGTATCATACTTCGTGGTGTCGATTATATACACGTTCCAACTACACTTCTTAGTCACGACTCATCTGTCGGTGGTAAAACCGCAATTAACCGACCACATGGAAAAAATTTAGTCGGTACATTTTATCGTCCAAAAGCAGTTATTTATGATTTAAACTTTTTAAAGACGTTAGATGACGAAGAAATACTTAGTGGATTCGGAGAAGTCATTAAGCATGCGATGTTAAATGATGAAATTACCGTAGAAAATTTAATACATCAAAATAGACGTTGTATAGACGAAGAACAACTAGAGCCATTTATTATTACTGGTATTAAAACGAAACTTAGATATGTCACTGAAGATGAAACAGAATCTAACGTTCGTAAAGCGTTAAATTTAGGACATACATTAGGTCATGCATTAGAATATGAATATCAATTAAAGCACGGACATGCGGTAGTGCTTGGTTTATTATTTATGATTTATGTTTCAAATGAGCGACTAAATAAATCGTTCAATTTACAAAAATACGTCGAATATATTAAATCAATCGGTTATGACGTATCTCATTTAAACGAGCTAAATATTCCGAGCTTAATGAACGAATGTCACACGATAAAAAGATAATGATACTGATAAAATTCAATTCGTTTTACTTGAAGCATTCGGTACACCAAAGTTTGAAAATATAGGTATCGATGAATTAACACATTATTTAAAAGAATTTCAGGAGATTATATGATCGAGAAATATAAAAAAACATTTCGAGGCATGATAGAAGTACCTGGAGATAAGTCAATTACACACCGTGCAGTTATGTTAGGGAGTTTAAGTAAAGGTACGACGACAATATATCGTCCGTTAATCAGTGATGATATTTTAATGACAATCGATTGTATGAAACAGCTTGGTGTATCAATTGAATTAATGGATGAGAAAATCGTTATAAATAGTAATGGTGTGGCGTCACTTAGAGAACCTACCAACATACTATATACAGGAAACAGTGGTACAACAACAAGACTTTTAACAGGGATTGTTGCAGGTTTAAACTTCAATGCAACTATTAATGGTGACGAAACGATACAAAAACGTCCAATGCAGCGTATAAAGACACCTCTCGAGTTAATGGGTGCTTCTATAGAGCTTACCCGTGAAAATTTTCCTCCAATAAATATTAAAAGAAAACCTCTAAACGGTATTACTTATCATATGCCAGTTGCAAGTGCTCAAGTAAAGAGCGCAATTATATTTGCAGCGTTAGGCGCAAAAGGGCCAACGAGGATCATTGAAAAAGATATTTCTAGAGATCATACTGAACGTATGTTAGTAGATTTTGGAGCGAATATTCATACTGATGGTAATTCGATTATCGTATATCCTGGCTATAGTCTATTAGGAAAAGAGGTTAAAGTTCCTGGTGATATTTCTAGTGCTGCTTTTTTAATGGTTCTTGCTGCAATTATTCCAGGAAGTGATATAACTATAAAAAACGTATCTCTAAATAAAACGAGAGATGGTATCATTACTGTTTTTAAAATGATTGGTGCTGATATTGAAGTTTTTGAGAGAAATAATGTCGGTGAACCGTATGGAAATATCCGCGTAAAATATAAGGAAAATCTAAAACCATTTATTATAGACGGGGCACTTATTCCAAAGCTAATCGATGAAATTCCAATTCTTACAGTACTCGGACTCTTTACGAATGGTAAAAGTATTATACGGGATGCCCACGAATTACGTGTTAAAGAAACAGATCGCATATTAGCGGTCACACGTGAACTAGAAAAATTCGGTGCGGATTTTAATATTTATGATGATGGATTTGAAATACTAGAGAACCAAAACTTACAAAAAGCAAATGAAGAACTAAAAAGTTATAGCGATCACCGAATCATTATGATGCTAATCATTATGACAATAAAAATGAATCAACGTCTTAATATCGATGATACGACTCATTTAAACGTGTCTTATCCGGATATATTAGACGATATTGAATCTCTAGAAAAAGAGGTGGACTATGAATAATACAATTACAAAAGCAATCGATGAGTTAAAAACAGGAACGTATAATCAAGCGACGATTGAAGCGGTTATTAATCATCTAAATGACTATACAGAAGAAGATGAAGAACTTCTTTTTGTCTTAGGCGATTTACTAGATTCAAT
>NZ_CAVG010000011.1 GCF_000438455.1 Nosocomiicoccus massiliensis | reverse complement strand
CACTGCGATTATACCTGTCATAGATATTGATATTACAGATAGAAGACAAGAAAACGCAAATAACATCGAACTAATGCAGCACGTTATTTATTTACTTGAAAAGCAACTAAAAGGTCGACTACTCATCACGCCATTATTTTCTGTAATTAACAACGACGTGTCACACGTCTCAGATTATGGTACTCAATTAAAGGAGTTTGGATTTAAACACGTCGTTGTATTAACAGTGAATCCACGTGATATCAACGACTTAGAACTCATCAAGTTAAATAGTATTCCTTTAGAAACGATGGAACCTGATGTGATGCAAGCACTTGTAAAAGATGAGATGACAAATGTTCTAAAACAAATTATTCAATTTTGGAATCAATAAAAGTTTGTCTAAAATATGAAAAGACTTATTGACCATGCTTATTTAATAGGATAAACTAAATATGTCTTAGTTATTAATATAGAAAAGTTTGTAAGTTTGAGGGGGGAAATGGAATGTCAAATAAAGTTACTCGACGCCAATTTCTAAACTATTCATTAATGGGTGTCGGTTCTTTTATGGCAGCCGGAATGATTCTACCAATGGGTAGATTCGCTTTAGATCCATTATTCCAGACAGATGCTGAAGGTGACGAAATCGTTACGAGCGTTAAAGTAAGTGAAATAACAGAAGAACCTCAGAAGGTTGATTTCACATTTACTCAAAAAGATGCTTGGTACGAAAGTGAAGTTACAAACTTCGCATGGGTCTACAAAGATGGTAATAAGCTCATCGGTTTATCACCAGTGTGTAAACACTTAGGTTGTACAGTAACATGGGCTGGAGACGATGGTAACCCAGATATGTTCTTCTGTCCTTGTCATAACGGACTGTACACTAAAGATGGTAACAACGTACCAGGAACACCTCCACGTGGACCACTAGATGAGTTCGAGGTTGGAGAAAAAGATGGGTACATCACAATTGGTAAGAAAAAAGAGAACACGCTTGTTTGAGTAAAATAGGAGGGATTTTATGCTAAATCGTATCTACGATTGGATTGATGATAGAATTGATATCACTCCGATATGGAGAGACGTCGCTGATCACGAAGTGCCTGAGCACGTTAACCCTGCCTATCACTTCTCAGCATTCGTCTACTGTTTTGGTGGATTAACTTTCTTCATTACAGTAATTCAGGTTCTATCCGGTATGTTTTTAACAATGTATTACGTACCAGACATCGTTAACGCTTGGAATTCTGTATATTACTTACAGAACGATGTTGCGGCTGGTATGATCGTTCGCGGTATGCACCACTGGGGTGCAAGTTTAGTAGTTGTAATGATGTTCTTACATACGTTAAGAGTATTCTTTACAGGAGCTTATAAATCTCCACGTGAGTTAAACTGGGTTGTAGGTGTTCTACTATTCATGGTTATGCTTGGATTAGCATTCACAGGATACTTACTACCATGGGATATGAAAGCATTATTCGCAACTAACGTTGGTTTAGATATTGCTGAATCAGTTCCATTTATCGGTGAGTGGATTAAAACATTACTCGCAGGAGATGCTGAAATTGTAGGAGCACAAACATTAACAAGATTCTTTGCGATTCACGTATTCTTCCTACCTGCGGCATTGTTTGTATTAATGGGGATACACTTTATCCTAATACGTAGACAAGGAATTTCAGGTCCACTATAGGACCTAATTTAAGGGGAGGTAGAAATCAATGAAGCGCGGTAAAGGTCTTAAATTTGTTGGAGACTCACGAGTTCAAAGCTACGAAAAGCCGAAATTAAATCGCGACTACTCAGAATTCCCTGGTAGAACAGAAGAATTCTATCCCGACTTCTTATTAAAAGAGTGGTTAACGGGCGCGGTATTCTTAGTCGGTTTCTTATGCTTAATCGTTGCTGACCCGGCACCTCTTGAAAGAATGGCTGATGCAACTGACACAGGTTACATTCCGTTACCTGACTGGTATTTCTTATTCTTATACCAGATTCTAAAATACACATATGCTTCAGGTCCATTCAACGTAGTTGGTGCGATTATTATTCCTGGTCTAGCAATGGGTGCATTACTATTAATGCCTTGGTTAGATAACTCTAAACATAGAAACTGGAAAAAACGTCCAGTAGCAACAAGCTTAATGGTAGTTTCTGTAGCAATTATTTTCTATGCAACATGGGAATCAGTTGCATATCACGATTGGGAGCAACAATCAGAACAAGGTAAAATTGTGTTCTCTAACTTAGACACAGAAGATCCAGTATTCAATGAATTAATTAGAACGAACTGTACAAGTTGTCACGGAGGAGAATTAACAGGTGCATCAGGTCCAGACTTAGTAACTCCTGAGCTTGATGAAGCAACTGTTAAAGCTTTCGTAGAAAATGGTGCTGAAACAATGCCACCATTCAAAGATTCGTTAACAGAAGAAGAGATTGATGAAATCTCTAAATTCATAGCAAACCTTGAACTTACAGATAAAAAGAACGCTGAAAATACTGGTGAAAAATAATTAAATCGTACCCTCGATGCAAGCACGCATTGAGGGTATTTTTATAGGTGAATGTATGATTCATTATCTTTATCAATTAATGTTTAATAGAACATTTTTAATTTTGTTATTTATATCTAACTTTTTAGGGACCATTTATGGTTACTACTGGTATCGATGGCAGTTATCCGTTACTGAATGGTATTTTTATCCATTTG
>NZ_CAVG010000010.1 GCF_000438455.1 Nosocomiicoccus massiliensis | reverse complement strand
CGGGTCATTAGACCGCTTTAGTGATCATATTGGTTATTTATCGTTTTGGTTAACGGTTATCGTTTTAGTACTACTTAAAACGTTAGTTCCAATAAATCGTTTGCGTTGACTTTAAATTAATAATTAAAGTATGATGTAAAGTGAGATAGGAGAGTTGTTTTATGTTAATGTATATTATCTATTTCGCAATTCTATTAATCGTACCTATGCTCGCTCAAATGAATGTTATGTCTACGTTTAGAAAGTATAGTAGAGTACGTTCGACGAGTGGTCTAACTGGTAAAGAAGTTGCGGAGTTAATTTTAAGAGAAAATGGTATTTATGACGTAGAAGTGCTACGTGGGAAAGGTCAATTAACTGACCACTACGATCCAGGAAAAAAAGTTGTCGTATTATCACCAGATAACTATGACAAACCATCAGTTGCTGGTACAGCAGTTGCAGCACACGAGGTGGGGCACGCGATTCAACACGCAACGGGATACAAGTTTTTAAATTTAAGATCAGCAATTTTCCCACTTGCACAATTTGGAAGTAACTTTGCGTTCTTCTTAATTATGGCAGGTATCATTTTAACAGCTGGTATGCAATCATCTGGTCCGACTCTTGGAACTTACCTATTATGGGGTGGTATAGGACTATTTGCATTTGCTGTTTTATTCCAAATCGTTACATTACCTGTAGAGTTCGATGCATCTAATCGAGCGATGAAACAAATAGAACGATTAAATATCGTTAACGAAAAAGAATACAGACATGCTAAAAAAGTATTAAGTGCAGCAGCAATGACATATGTTGCAGCAACAGCAACTGCTATCGCAGAGCTCGTTCGTTTAATACTCATAGCACGCAATAACTAAACTACTCAATATTTATTGAGTAGTTTTTTTAATTCACAATGGAACTATTCTTTATTATACTTATAAAGAATACGTATGTTAGGAGGATTTAAATGAAAATAGGAGTAACTTGTTATCCAAGTGTTGGTGGAAGTGGAATTGTTGCGACTGAACTCGCAATTGAGATGGCGAAACTCGGTCATGAGATTCATTTTATATCATCAAGCGTTCCATTTCGTCTCTCAGGAAATTACTCAAACATTTATGTCCATACAGTAGAAATTAATGATTATAACGTCTTTAAATATAGACCATATGATATTACACTCGCGTCAAAAATTGCTGAAGTCATTGATGTACATCAATTAGATTGTATACATATGCATTATGCAATTCCTCATGCAGTTGCAGGCATATTAGCAAATCAAATGTCAAAACGTGACGTAGGCATTATAACTACACTTCACGGTACAGATATTACAGTACTAGGTCATGATAGAAGTTTAGAACCTGCGATTCGCTTTGGCATCGAGAAATCTGATATTACAACGGCTGTGTCTTATAGTTTAAAAAAGCAAACAGAAGAAATGATTCAACCTAATAAAGAGATTAAAACAATTTATAACTTTGTCGATGAAAAACGATTTAATCGTGACAATATTGAAGAAGTTAGAAGTCGTATGAAACAACAACTCGGTATAGACGAAGACTCTAAAGTCATTGTTCATTCATCCAACTTTAGAAAAATTAAAAACATAACGACAATTGTAGAAGCTTTTAAATTAGTTAGAGAATCAGTTAAAAGTGATCTTGTGTTAGTTGGGGATGGGCCAGAAATGAGCGTTGTATATGACTTGGCACGTGAATTAGGTGTTGGTAATAACGTACATCTTGTCGGACGACAATCAGATATGACGTCATTTTATAAGATGAGTGACTTATTTATGTTACTTAGTTTAAAAGAAAGTTTTGGTCTCGCACTTCTTGAAGCTATGAACTGTGGCTGTGTTCCAATTGGCTCAAATGCGGGAGGAATTGTTGAAGTTATTCAACATGAAAAAACAGGATTTATCGTTGACCCGATGGATAAAGAAAGTGCAGCTCATTATGCAATAGAGCTTATGACAAACGAAACGTTATATAACGAGATGAGAGAAGCGATGATTACAGATGTAAGAAATCGTTTCTCAGAAAAAGAAATCGTCGCTCAATATGAAGATTTATACAGATCGACTATTAAGGACAATAACGATGACAAATAAGAACGCATTTAAAGAAGGACAATTTATTTTAGATACATTAGAATCTAACGGATTTGAAGCATATTATGTTGGAGGATCAGTTAGAGACTATTATATGGGTAAATCAGTCGGTGATATCGATATCACGACAAATGCGCTACCGAAACAAATTGAAGCATTATTTAAGCATACGATAGATGTTGGTATTGAGCATGGGACTATTGTAGTCGTTGTTGACAAAACACCTTATGAAGTGACGACGTATCGTACTGAAACGACGTATTCAGATTTTAGACGTCCAGATAGTGTTGAATTTACAACATCGTTAAAAGAGGATCTCGCAAGACGTGATTTTACGATGAATGCAATCGCAATGGACAAGCATTTTAATCTGTATGACCCTTATGACGGAAAGTCCGCAATAGAGGATAAAGAAATTATAACCGTCGGTAATCCAGACGAACGATTTAATGAAGACGCACTCAGAATGTTACGTGCATTACGTTTTATGTCTCAACTACAATTTGATATAAATGAACATTCATATGATGCAATTAAAAATTTAGTTTCTAACGTTCAACATATTTCTGTTGAACGTATTGTACAAGAAATGAAAA
>NZ_CAVG010000009.1 GCF_000438455.1 Nosocomiicoccus massiliensis | reverse complement strand
TAAATGGGCTACACGGACAAGTTTTAATTTCTGGTACATTAGAAGTTAATGGGTCATTTAACCATCTAGAACCGTGGTTTTTAGATGAATTTGATACAAAAATTATTGCTAATGATAATTTGTTTAAAGACGTAGAACTATTTATACCGAACGATATTCACGATTTAAATGATAGAGATTCATATATTGAAGATTTAGTCGATTATTTATCGACTTTTCATTCAATTAAAGAAGATAAAGTAATCGTTTTATTTACGAATTATAAATTGCTAAACGAAGTCTATCAATTTTTACTAGACAGTGAACTGTTTGATATTCCTATTATCAAACAAAATAAAAATGATACACCTAGTAAATTATTACTTCAGTATAATCAGCTTCAAAATTGTATTTTGCTCGCGACTGAAAGTTTTACTGAAGGAATTAATTTGGAAAATCTAAACGATCGTACAATCTTTTTAACGAAGTTACCTTTCCCAGTACCAACAGGTAAAGGTTTTCGACATTTTTATAAACACGACCTGCCTGATGCAGTATTTATGTTTAGACAAATTGTTGGGCGCATTAAAAGAGATGATTCTGACCGTGGCCGTGTCGTGTTATTTGATGAGCGGTTGCTCGAGAAACCGTATCGCAATGCATTTTTAAAGTACTTTAATGAAAAAAGTATTATACACGGTGATAGGACCGCTTTCATTGAGATGTTATCTAGATTATAATTATATTAATATGATTTTTAGGAGGAAACACAGTGCAAATTTCAAATAGAATGGACCTCTTACAGCCTAGTCCGACAATTGCGATAACAAATTTAGGACGTCGCCTAAAAGAAGAAGGAAATGACGTCATCAGTTTATCTGTCGGCGAACCAGATTTTAACACTCCAAAAGAAGTAATAGAAGCAGCACATGAAGCAGCGTTAAATGGACAAACAAAATACTCTGCAACACCTGGTATTTTACCACTACGTGAAGCAATAAAAGACAAAATGAAACGTGATAATCACTTGGATTACTCAGTCGATGAAATTTTTGTCGGTGCAGGTGCAAAGCAAGTTTTATTTAATATATTCTTTGCGATTTTAAACAGAGGAGATGAGGTAATTATTCCTTCTCCATACTGGGTATCTTATGGTGACCAAGTAAAATTTGCTGAAGGTGTACCGGTAATTGCTGAAACGACAAGTGAAACAGACTATAAACTTACACCGGAAATATTAGATCAGTACGTGACTGATAAAACAAAAGCACTCGTATTAAATTCACCGAACAATCCTACTGGTGCAGTTTACAGTAAAGAAGAGCTTCAACGACTTGCAGATTACTTAGACGAAACAGATATCATTATCGTTTCAGATGAAATCTATGAAGTGCTCGTTTATGAAGGCGCACATTACTCAATCGCTCAAATGAGTGAAAAGATGAAGAAAAATACAATTGTCGTTAATGGTGTCAGTAAATCATATGCAATGACAGGATGGAGAATTGGTTTTGCTTGTGGTGACAAAAAATTAATCAAAGCGATGTCTAAACTTCAAAGTCAATCTGTCTCAAACGTTACAACACCTGCGCAGTACGCAGCATTAAAAGCTTATGAGTTAGATAATTCATACTTAAAAGAATATAATGAAACATTTAAGAAAAGAAGAGATCACGCATATAGTGAACTTCAAAAGATTCCGTATATAAAATGTGCAAAACCAAATGGAGCGTTTTACTTATTCCCTGATGTGAGTGAACTCGCTGAAAAATGTAATTTTGAAAGTGTTGATCAGTTCACTGAACAGCTACTGAAAGAACAGTACGTTGCACTCGTACCAGGGTCTGCATTTGGTACTCCGTCAAACTTACGTTTCAGTTATGCATTAAGTGAAGAAAAGTTTTCTGAAGCGATAGAACGTATTCAAACTTTTGTAAACAAATATTTAAACAAATAATCGATCTAAAGAGATATTAGTTGCTAATATCTCTTTATTGTTACCGACTAGGAGAGAGTAGGATGGATGATTATATTAAATATATAAATATTCCTGTCAATAAAATTTTAATCGATCATTATGCAACTATCGGACTCGATGAAAAGATGACGATGCTTTTAATCCGTCTAATGAGTTATAGTAATGACGGTCTAACAGAAGTTACATTTGATGATATTATTGACGGTTCAACTTTTACTCGTGAAGAACTATCAAAGTTAATACAACATTTAATTGCGAATCAATTTATTGGAATTAATAATAAAGTGGTTAGTGGTAAACACGTAGAAACATACGATTTTAATCCCTTGTATAAAAAGCTTGAAAACATCATAACAAATAAAGCTACCCATACTTACACAGAAAATGATGTGAGTGATCTATTTCAATATATTGAAAAGCTATATGGACGTACGCTCGGACCGAGTGAGTATGAACGTATGACGGCGTGGTTGAGAGATGATGGGTATTCTGTTGATGAAATTAAAGAGGGCATTGATATGGCCTATAAAAATGATATTACATCATTAAGCTATGTCGAAAAAATATTGAATAGTATAAAAAAACAATCAAACGATGAACCAGTTATTCCGTTTAAAAATTGGTTAAAAGGAGATATTTAGTCGTGCTGAGTAAAGTAAAGACGATGGAAGCACTCGATATTATCCATGAGATGTTTCCTGATGCGGAAGCAGAGCTAAATTATACAAATGAATTTGAACTGACAATTGCAGTTTTATTATCAGCTCAAGCAACAGACGTATCTGTAAATAAAGTGACAGATACGTTATTTCAAAAATATAAGACACCTAAAGACTATTTAAGTGTTCCGCTAGAAGAACTTCAAAACGATATCAAATCAATTGGATTGTACCGTACGAAAGCAAAGAACATTCAAAAATTATGTAGAGATTTAATTGATAAATTTAATGGAGAAGTACCGACAACGTACGAAGAGCTCATAACACTCGCAGGAGTAGGTCGAAAGACAGCTAACGTCGTATTAAGTGTCGCGTTTGACACTCCAAGAATCGCTGTCGATACACACGTTGAACGCGTTTCAAAACGACTAGGAATCGCGCGTTGGAAAGATAATGTTAACCAAGTCGAAGAAACGTTAATGAGAAAAATCCCAGAAGATAGATGGAGTAAGGCGCACCATCAACTTATCTTCTTTGGACGTTATCATTGTTTAGCTAGAAATCCTAAATGTTATGAATGTCCACTTTTATACATGTGCCGAGAAGGACAAAAAAGAGAGAGAAAATTATTAAAACAAAAAGCAAAGTAATTTAAAAATTA
>NZ_CAVG010000008.1 GCF_000438455.1 Nosocomiicoccus massiliensis | reverse complement strand
AAAGTAATTTAAAAATTACTTTGCTTTTTTATTTGTATTAAATTTTACTCGTTCGTATTACTATTATCTTGATTTTCGTTATTGTTACTATCACTTTCCGGAGTTTCGGTGTCACCTTCAGTACCGTCAGTAGCATTCTCATCATTTGAATTATTTTCTTCACTATCCTCTGGTTCATCTACAGGTTCACTTGTTTCGTCTTCACTGCTATCATCTTTTGAATTATTATCTACTTCTGGAGTTGTGTAATAATATCTACGAATTGGATTTTGATTCGATTGGTATGAACTGTTAACAATGGCTAGTTCATTTCCACCAATTCTCATTACACTTTCTGGCATCGTGAAGTCTTGACCGTTATACGTGCTAATTTGTGTCATAATATTTTGGAAGAACCACTGTGGTGTGATATGTTCTTGTGTTCCGACAAATGACGTCGCACCGTCTCTTTTAGTACTTGTAAATCCTGTCCACACACTCATCGTATATTCCGGAGTATATCCGACAAACCACGCATCTTTTGCAGCGTTTGAAGGTAAATTATATTCGGTTAATAAACTATCTGAATAAGATGTTGTTCCTGTTTTACCCGCGATATTTAAACCATTCATATTAATATAATCGGCACTTCCATATGGCTGGAACGTACCTTTTAACATATCAGTGATCATATACGCAGTAGAGTCTTTCATTGCTTCGTGGCTTTCATACTCCATATCAACTTGCTCGTTTTCAGAATTTATGATGTAACGAACAGCTCCCGCTTCATTGAACGTTCCACCGTTACCAAAGGCCGCGTATGCTTGTGCCATTTGAAGTGGACTAAATCTAGATTCGTTACCACCGAGAACATCGTTAAATGTTAACGTATAATTACCATCAGATTTTTTTGAATAATCTAATCCTAAATCTCTTGCGAACTCTTCAGGTACATTATCTCCTGATTCTTCACGAACTTCTTCAAAAAGTTTAACGGCTGGTATGTTATAACTTTTACGCAGTGCATCACGTATCGTGACAGTACCATGACCTTGATTATCATAGTTATAAATTTTACCTTCAAAATGTTTTGGGCTATATTCGTATTCATCTTGAATCGTATAGTTCGTCGGCACTTCCATATTTTCAATTGCTGGTGCATATGAAAGTATCGGTTTCATTGTAGATCCCGTATTATGCTGAGTGATTGCTAAGTTTTCTTTAACGACTTCTTGATAATCTCTACCACCACTAATTGCGATTAGGGCACCAGTTTGTGTGTCTATTATTGAAGATGCGATATTAAAATCATCGCTTTTAAATTTATCACCATAGAAAAAATCTCTATCGTTTACAGTGTTTTGTAACGTACGCTGAATATTTGCATCCATATTTGTGTAAATATCTATACCAGACGAGAGTAGCTCTGAAATATCTATATTTTTAAACTCATCTGATTGTTCAAGTTGTTGCTTGACCACGTTTATATATGATGCATATTGTGGGTCTTTCGGTTCAGTTGAAGAACGTTCTTCATCAGATCTTGCAACTAAATTTGTTGTTAAGTCAGTATTTACTCCTTCGTTATACTCATCTTCAGTAATACGTCCGTGGTGTAACATAAGCGCGAGTACTTGGTTCGCACGTTTATTACCCGCTTCAGCGTCTACATATAAGTTATAAACGTTTGGTAAGTTTGGTAATCCAGCTAAATAAGCCGCTTCTTTTAAGTTTAAGTCATCGAGTTCTTTATCGAAATAATATAAACTTGCTGTTCTTACACCGTAAATACCATCTGAATAATATATTTTATTTAAATACATTTCTAAAATATCGTCTTTCGCATATTCTTGCTCGAGTCGGTACGATAAATATGCTTCTTGAGCTTTACGTTTAATCGTTTTTTCTTCTGTTAAAAACGCACGTTTTACAACTTGTTGTGTAATCGTCGATGCACCTTGAGAACCAAATCCGCCTGTTATGTTACTTATAACAGCACCACCAAGACGTTTAAAGTCAATCGCTCCATGTTCATAGAATCTATTATCCTCAACCGCAAGGACTGCATCTGTAACAAGTTCTGGTGTATCGGTAATATCGATATACTCACGTTCAATACCTTGATATATTGTTGTAACGAGTTCATCGTTACGGTCAAATACTCTTGAAGGGATAGGGTCTTTTAGCTTTTCAACACTAAATGCTGGCGCAGTTGATGCAAAATAAGCAAATACGACTATCCCTAAAACAAAGATAGAAACAGCTGCCATCATAAAAATTAGTGCAATTCGTTTCCATAATGTTTTCTTATTCGTTTTATTCCTTTTATTTCTAGATAAAGGATCTTTCATTGTGCTACCTCATTCCAAAATATAATTCATCTACCACTTGAAGATAATCAAAGCGCGGATTAAATTTTTCTGTAATAATATGACTGTCGCATTTTACGTCCTCATAACGAATTGATTTTCTACCGTTCTTAAGCTTGTAATTATCCCAGTGGATTAAAAACTTCTCAATCGGGTATAAAAACACTTCGTCGTGTGCATGAAATCTCATAATAATAAAAACAATGCCACCGTGCTCGTGACATCTTCTCATATGCTCAACTTGATGTTCATGGATATTAATAAAAGGGAAGCGTGTTTCGTTTCGTGTTTCTTTTACTTCAAAGTCGATATATTTCCCTCTATAAATACCGTTATAGTCACTTGTAGATGGTGTTTTGTAATATGCTTCTGTAATTTTAGCTTTTTGTCTCGATGGGTAATCGACATTTACAACAGTAATCGGCGTCGGCTTTTTATGAATAATCGCACGATTCGTATTTAAATAATACTTATTTGTCGTGTCAATATCTTTTTCAAGTGTCATCCCACGATGTCCATATTGTACTTTTTTCTTGCTTGAATTACTAGTGACATTACTTTTTTGAATACCAGCAGGGTATTTCACATTAGATCATTCCTTGGCTATATTCATTCATGTTTAGTTATTATACAATAATATACATACATAAATCTAATGTTTTAAAGGATGATAACGTTGAAGAGACAGTACACTAAAGAGTGTCTTTTAAAATATATTGATGACGTAAAACGTAAATACAGATTCGCACAAGATGGGTATGAGTATCATTTTGATGATGAGATCCAACCATTTCTATTAGAAGCAGATGCCCTCGCATCATTTATAGAGTCATTACCGACTGATCGATACTTTAACGACTCAACACGGTTAAAACTTTCTAGACAGATAACAGAGCTTGCAATGGCTTGTCATAAAAAAGAGTTAAAACCAAGACTCTATAATGAAAAGATTAAATTTATTAATATGTGGTTTAATTATTTTATAATTAAGGAGATTATATGAGAGTACTTATATTAGGGTATAGAAGTTATGAACTCGGTATATTTAGTCATACTCAAAAAGAAGTCGAGGTATTAAAAGCTTTTTTAAAGATGAAAATAATCGAGTACTTAGAAAACGGGGCAGAGTGGTTCATTCTACAAAACTATCCTGGTATTGATATGTACGCAGGAGAAGTGCTACAAGATTTAAAAGATGACTATTCTTTTCAGTATGCGATTTTAAAACCTTTTTATGGGTATGACGAGCGATTTAAAGAAGAAGACAAATTAATTTTACAAAGTATAGAATCAAATGCAGAGTTTTCTTCGTATGTATATAAACGCAACTATGAAGGTCCACGTATGTTTAGAGAAATCAATCAGTTTTTAATAGACAATACGACAGATGTGTTAATTTTTTATGATGAATCTACGGAATCTAATTTAAAGTACATATATGATGATTTACTTGAAAATAGCAGCAAATCTGATTATAATATTGAAAGAATTCAATTTGATGATTTAAATGATTTTATCACTTATCAATATGACAACTAAGAGGTGAGAAAAATGAGTGAATACTCTCTTAACTTGTCTGCAAAAGATATTTTCGAAAAAGAATTTGAAAAAACACTTCGCGGGTATCAACCAATTGAAGTTGATACATTTTTAGATGATGTCATTGCAGATTATCAGCGTATGGCAGATATGAACAAAAACTTACAAAAACTTGAAGAAGAAAACAAACGTTTAAAAAAAGAAATCGAAGAGTTAAGAATTAGAGTCGCGACGCGTTCACGTAGTGATGTGTCAGACAGTCAAAACCAACATATCGATATTTTAAAACGTCTTTCTAATTTAGAGAAAAAAGTATTTGGACAAAGTAAATAATTCCCGGTGGATCGGATAATCGCTAAGGAAACTTAGAGGAAAGTCCATGCTCACACAGTCTGAGATGATTGTAGTGTTCGTGCTTGACGAAACAATAAGTCAAGGTAGCAATTTTTGCTAACGGCAGTTTAACTTTCTAAGTCGTAAGATATGAAAGAAAACTTGAAAGTGCCACAGTGACGATGTTTTACGGAAACGTAAAAAGTGGAACGGGTAAACCCCTCGAGTGAGCAATCCAAATTTGGTAGGAGCACTTTTTCTCTGGAATTCAACAGAAGAAAGAGATATTACGTAAGTAATATAGACAGATGATTATCGCTATTGTGTGAGTGTAATCTAGTGCACGTTAGAACACATTAGTACAGAACATGGCTTATAGAGAAGCCGGGCTAGGTGACTCTCCGTATATGTATATGGAGAGTCTTTTTTAAATATGTATAAAAACAATATAAAAGGATGCGTAATATGAAATTTAAATTTTTAGCAAACACGCCAATGGGACTTGAGCGTGTTGTTGCAAATGAAATCGAGTCACTCGGTCTTGAGACGACTTTAGAAAATGGACGCGTATATTTTTCAGGCGATGAAAAAACAATTGTCGAAACGAACTTAAAATTACGAACAGCAGAACGTATCCGTATTATTATTGGAGATTTCAAAGTCACGACGTTTGATGGTCTCTTTGAAGCCGTCAAAGATTTACCATGGTCAGATATTTTAGGCCCTGATGCGAATTTTCCTGTGACAGGTCGCTCACATAAATCAACGTTATATTCTGTACCTGACGTACAGCGAATTACTAAAAAAGCGATTGTTGAACATTTAAAAGAAGCATTTAGTCTCGATGGTAAATTACCTGAAACAGGTGCGCGTTATAAAGTAGACATTAATATATTAAAAGACAGAGCATTGCTCACTATAGATACGTCAGGAGATGCGTTACATAAACGCGGGTATAGAGTCGCTCAAGGTGACGCACCGATTAAAGAAACTCTTGCTGCAGCGATGTTACAACTCGCTAACTATACAGGTGAAAATCCTTTAGTAGATCCATTTTGTGGATCTGGAACAATTGCGATTGAAGCGGCGATGATTGCTAAAAACATCGCACCTGGTTCAAATCGAACATTTGACGCAGAAAAATGGGACATTATCCCTCTAGAATTATGGTCAGAGTTAAGAAATCAATGTGAAAATGATGCACTATACGATAAAGATGTCGAAATATATGCGAGTGACATCGACGAACATATGATAGAAGTATCGAAGCAAAATGCAGATGAAGTCGGACTGTTAGAAGAAATACATTTTAGTGTTAAAGATGTCCATGATATCGATTATTTAAAAGATCATACACAAATTGTCACAAACCCTCCTTACGGTGAACGTATCGGAGAGGCTAAAGCAGTCGAAGAGATGTACCGCAAAATCGGACAATTAATGGAACAAAACGATACGTTAAACGTTTATTTAATGACGTCTAATAAAGAATTTGAAATCATTATTGGAAAACGTGCAACACATAGAAGGAAATTATTTAACGGCTATATTGAAACAACTTATTATCAGTACTGGGGTAAGAAGTAATGGTAAACGATGATACTTTAAATATTTTATATAAGATTCGAAAAGAAATTAGTAAATCTAACAACAAACAACTTTTGTCAGAAATCGATTATACGATTAAAAAAGTCTATGATGACTTATTTGTCGTCTCGTTTATCGGACATTTCTCTGCAGGGAAATCGAGTTTAATTAACTATTTATTAGAAGATGAAGTGTTGCCTTCTTCTCCGATTCCTACGACGAGTAAAACAGTGCAAATAGAAATTAGCGATGAGACACGTGCACGTGTCTATATTGATAAAAATCATTATGTAAAACTTAATGACTTAAGTGAAGTAAAACAAATTAACAAAAAAGACGTTGAGATTGAATACGTTAAAATTATGCATGATAGTAAAAAATACAATGATACGTTCGTGTTTCAAGATACTCCAGGAGTGGATTCAAAAACATCAGCACACGAAGAAAGTACGCATAAATTCTTATTAAACTCAGACTATGTATTTTTTACAGTCGAATATAACCATGTCGAAAGT
>NZ_CAVG010000007.1 GCF_000438455.1 Nosocomiicoccus massiliensis | reverse complement strand
TTTATCATTTTTAGAAGAAATCGCGTCTTATAATATTCCATTTTCTTTAATCGTCAACCAAATCGATAAACACGACGATAGTGAATTATCATATGACACGTTCATCAATCGTTTAAAGTCGACTTTATCAAACCATCATATTCATCCAGAACATATATTTACGACGTCGATATACGACACACCATACCGTCAAAATGAACAACTAGAATCGTTTTTAAAAGTATTAGACGATTCAAGAGAATCGTTTAAAAAGTTGTATCATGAAAGAATTATCGAAAACATCGAGCAAAAACATATCGAATATTTAGTTGATCAGTTAAATAGTTTAGACGTAGATTCAAAAATAGAATCAGATCTAAAAACGCATATCCATTATTTACAAGAAGAAAAACAAGTACACGTTGCGTCACATATTAAAAGTGATATTCAGAAATTAACGGAATACGTAGACACGCATGCGAAAGATATTGTGAGTAATAGTTACTTATTCCCACATGACGTAAAGGATAGTATACGCGAGTACTTTAAAATCAGTACCGGGGACGTACAAGTGAAAGGTTTATTTTGGAAAAAGAAAAAGTTACAAGCGATGAAAGATGATCAAGTAAAGGTTGTGCATCAACTGATGCAAGACGTTATTGATCGTCAAATTAATACGCAAATCAATGACTTGTTTTTAGAGCTTAAAGTCTCATCAAACGAATACTTTAAATATGAGTATCACGACACTTTACTTACAGATTATGAGATCGTTGAAAGTAATGAGAAAGTTTTAGATGTCTATTTAGGAGAATTAAAACAAACGATTTCTAAAGAAGTAAGAAATCTCCTTAAAGTATTTATAAAGCAGTTAGATATTAAAGTTCATGACGTTAATCCAGATGATACGGTAGACGAAGAATTAAATCGTTACAAAAAAGCACTTCAACTCGCTGAGTTAAAGTCTGTGTTTTTATCTGGAAGTTACAAACACTTATATACTCATGTCGAAGATGAATTAAAAGCATTAAATGAAAACATTGAAGTATCACTCGACACGATTAAAGATTTAACAGAGAAAAAAGAAGACGTTGTGAGTTATGACTTTAAGTCTTCTGCGTTAGATACAAATAATTATTATAAAATTACTGATTTAATCAAAGAGTCAAATAACTACAAACATATTTATGACTTATTAACGAATAAACTTAACCGTTTAAAGCATAACGAAGCGAATATTAGTGTATTCGGAGGATTTAGCGCAGGGAAAAGTACGTTTATCAACGCTTTATTAAAAGAAAAACTTCTTACGACAAGTCCGAACCCAACGACCGCTTCAATTACTGAGATTAGTAACAGCGTTAAAAGCTATATTCAATATAAATCTGAAGAATCAATCGTTGAATTGTTAGAGTCTGTCACTGGAAAGAGCAATTTGTCGTTAGATGACCAAGTCAAACAATTAAATAAAATGGATGTGCCTAAATTATTTGTACCACTTAAAAATGGTGTGAACAAAAATTTAGAGACGTATCGACCGCTATTCGGTCAAAAAGTAGAAACGACTCGAGAAGACATCGATTTTAAAACGAGTGAAGACAGTCATGCAATATTTATCGATAAGGCATTTATCGGCCATCATGCACCGTTATTAGATCAATTTACTATTATCGACTCACCAGGTATTAACTCGATAAACGAACGTCATACACAAGAAACACACCAAATTATCGCAAATAGTGACTTAATCATTTACGTATCGTATTTTAACCATGTGTTTACACAATCTGATGCACAATTTTTAAAGTATATTCAATCAATCAAAGGAAAAGAGTTTCCGTTATCGGTCGTTATTAACGCTGTTGACTTAGCGAAAAATGATAGCGAAATTGAAGACGTTGAAGCATATATGCATCAGTCGCTAAACCAATTAAAAATTCAACATCAGATTTACGGTGTTTCAAGTAAGTATGCATTAGAACATGATGATGCATCATTTGAAGCGGTGAAGTTGTCATTTTTAAAAGATGCAGAAAATAAATCAAAAGAATTACTCGCACTTTCTATCGATGAAAATATTAAGCAGTTTATCGAATTACTAAAATCAAATATTAAACAATTCGATGAAGGTGAGTCATATATAAATACGCTTAAAGAAAACCGTCATAATACTTCACAGTTACTGAATGCCTTTACAGCACATACGGTCAAAAACGAAACAGTGAGTGAAATCGAGAATTTATTTGCATTCATACCAAAACAACTAGAGCTTAAATTGTATGATTATCTATCGTCTAATATTTCAATGAACGACGTTTCTAAAAAAATGTTAAGTGCGAATCGTCAATCAATTAAAAACGACATTGAACAGTACGTAACGATTGAAAGTAATACAATTATCAACAACGTGTATAGATTTATCGATGGTTTAGTAAATCAACATATCAATGATTTTAATGTTAAACTGAGAGCAAGCAATGTTGTAGACACGCTACAATATCCAAAAGTAGATCAGCATCAAGTGAAAGTTACAGTAGATGACACACATGTGAACGCAGAATTAAAGCAGCTCGAAAAGTCCGTTAAAACGCATAAACAACTGAGAGAGCAATTATTAGAACTTAGTAAAATGATTGTAGACTCTATTCAATTAGACGCACTAAAAGATATCGTCATTCAAAATTCGAAGTATTATTTTAATGATGTCGATTATAAGTTGTTAGAAGATAAAACGAGAGTATTACAGATGTTAAATACACCAATCGAAGCACCAGATGAAGTGATGTACAAGGAAAGTATCGATTTATTAAACGAAATACATTCAATTGTAGGTGAGGAAAATGACAATCATTAATGAAAAAGAGCTACTAGAATTAGACCCTTCCACATTATTACTTGTCGACACGAGAAACGTTATGGGGAACGAAGAGAAGACAAAAGAATTAGTACTTAACGATCCAATTGAGAATACGATTCACATTAAAGAGAATCCATTTATCGTTGAAGCGGGTGGCCATAACAATGGGAGAAGCCCTGTGCCTACTGCAGGTGTCGTAAAAGGTTTATATGATGCATTAAGTCAACCAGGAAAAGAAATCGTATTGTTTGCAAACGACAACAGTTTCTTTCATACACGTCTATACGTCGTATTTAAACTTTATGGCTATGAAACGACGCTATATATTGGTAGTTTAGATGTGCTAAAAGAAGTTGCGAAAAAAGTTGAACATATCCAATTAAATCTACCAACTGTATTTGAAGACGTTGATCAATTGCCTGATGAATCTTTATATGCGACATTTGAAAATGTTAAAAACAGCATAAAAGATCCAAATCATTTATTAATCGATGTACGTGAACGTTCGCGTTATCTCGGTCAAGGAGATAACATGGATAGTAAAAGTGGTCATATTCCGACTGCGATTAACATTCCAAATACGACACTATTTAAAGACGGGACGATGTCATTAGATGTTTTACAAGATGAATTAAAAGACATTAAAAAGTTTGATTCAGTGACTGTCTCTTGTGGATCAGGAATGAGTGCAACACCGATGTTTACGTTTTTACATGAAAACGGCATTCCCGTAAAATTATATGGTGGTAGTTTCTCTGAATGGATTCGTGAAGATGAACCGATTCTCACGAAGGAAACGACGCTAAAGGAACGTGTATTAGATATTGAGTAAATTATTAATTGTCGACGGAATGGCTCTGTTATTCCGTCACTTCTTTGCAACAAGTTTTAGTAAGCAATTTTTTTACAACAGTTTTGATCTACCAACAAATGGTGTACAAGGGACAATTCGACACATTTATAAAGCTATAGAAATCATTCAACCAGAAAAAGTAATCATTACGTGGGATATGGGGAGTGAGACTGTTCGAACAGAGTGGTATGAAGATTATAAATCTAATCGTCCAGCACCACCAGAAGAACTCGTTCCTCAATTCGATTTAGTGAAAGATGTACTTGCTGAGCTTGATTTCTATCAAATTGGGTTAAAGGGATATGAAGCGGACGACCTCATCGGAACGATTACAAAACACTATGATAATTCGGTGATTATTTCTGGAGATAAAGACCTTTTACAAGTCATTAATGACGATAACGAGTTATGGCTAACGAAAAAAGGATACACTGAATACGATATATATAATCTAAATCGTTTTACTGAAGAATTTTCAATTACGCCACATCAATTTATCGATGTAAAAGCATTAATGGGAGATAGCGGTGACGGATACTTTGGCGTCACCGGAATTGGTGAAAAAACCGCGTTAAAACTAATTCAACAACACAAATCCTTAGACCATTTACTAGAAAATCTAGACGCTTTAACAAAACGTCAAAAAGAAAATATTATAAAAGACTACGATCATTTAATACTCAGCCGAAGACTCGCTGAAATTATTACAGATGTTCCGATAAACGTAAACGATGTGATTCAGTTTAGTGATTATGAATTTAACCTTGAACGCACTCTACAAGTGCTCGATAAGTACGACTTAACAATCGCAAAACGTTACGTAGAAGGGTTAGATTTATAATGGCGACGGTACACATCGATGCAGCAACACGTCAACATCCTCACGTTTCTGTTGGAGCAGTGATCATCAAAAATGAAACTACACACGAATTTACATCAGTTTTTCATCATATTGATAATAACGAAGCAGAGTGGGCGACGTTAAACTTTGCACTTGAAAAGTGTACTGAATTGAATATTAAACAAGCAATAATTTATACCGATTCACAAATTGTTGTCGATTCAATCGATAAACGTTTTGCAAAAGATCCGCGCTTTAAACAATATTTAACATCATTCGTTAATTACGAGTCTAAATTTGATTTATTATTAGTTTCTTTTATCACACGTGAGCACAATAAACACGCAGATCATCTCGCTAAAACAGAGTTATATAAATATTTAAACAAATAAAATTAAAAAACCTCTCTCAAAATAGTATAATGACTGTAATACGTAAAATAAGGAGAAAGTATATGAATATTATCAAAATCGAACCAACACCAAACCCAAATACGATGAAAGTTGTTTTAGATGAGCAAAAACCAGATATGAAATCTTCAACACATAAAGAAGTAAGTCCAGAAAATCCAGACTTCATCAACCGTGTACTTGAAATCGATGAAGTGACTAGCGTATTTTACGCTTTAGATTTCATATCTGTAGATAAAGATCCACGAGCAGAGTGGGACGTTGTAATTCCTAAAATTGAAGCTCAATTTGAAGGACAGGATACAAAAAAGTAATTGCGCACGTCGACGATCATTTTGGAGAAGTAAAAGTGGAATTACTATCATTTAAAGAAATTCCTTATCAAATTAAACTTAATGATGGCGAAGTGAGAGAAGCGTTAAACGATGACTTTTTAAACGCTGTAGAAGCTGCCACACTCCCTGAAGACAATATTATATTTAGTAGAAAATGGGAGTCTCTCGGATACTATTACGGTGAGCTAAATGACGTTCTAACTGAAGTAAAAGAAGAAATCGGTGCACTTTATACAAAAGAGCGTCTGACTAATCTTGTAAAGGCTGCTAAAGAAAATAAACAACCAGAACCAAAACGCTATTTTAAAATTGATTTAGATACTTTCAAGCAAGAAGAGGATTGGAAGAAGAGACTCTATTATTTAAATCACTTTGATACACCGGATGAAGGCGATTATGAAATCTTATCATACGCACTAAACGATTCAAAAGTACAAATTCGTCGTATGGCAGTTTCACTTCTAGCAATGATTGAAAAAGAGGAAACTTTAAATTATTTAAAGCAGGCGCTCCAAGATAAATCCGTGACAGTTCGTAGAACTGCAGGAGATGCATATAGTGATCTTGGTCTTAAGTCTGGTTTAAAAGATATGTGTCCGTTACTCGATGATAAAAGTCCAATCGTTCGTTGGCGTGCAGCGATGTTTGTATATGAAGTCGGTGACGATTCTAGTCTTCCATTTTTATATCAATATAGAGAAGATTCATCATACGAATGTAAATTGCAAAAAGAACTTGCGATTTCAAGAATTGAAGAAGGCGAAAGAGCACTTGGAAGTGTCTGGAAACAAATGGAAAAGAGGAATCAATAATGAATCCATATGAAGCATATATGAATGAACTTGTTGATGCTTATAGAAAAGACCTAACAAAATACAATTTTGAAGAATTCACAACTAAAGAAGCGGTCAAAGACTTTATGGACAATGTAAATGAAGATGAGACGACTTTCGTTGTTATCAATAGTATGTGTGGATGTGCAGCAGGACTTGCACGACCAGCAGCACGTACAGTCGCGTTACAAAACCCAAATACACCAGATCATTTAGTAACTGTTTTTGCGGGACAAGATAAAGAAGCAACTGAAGAGATGAGAACATATATTGGTCAGGAACCTTCGAGCCCATCAATGGCATTATTTAAAGGTAAAGAGTTAAAATACTTCTTACCGAGAATGTTTATTGAGGGCAGAGAAATTGAAGATATTATGATGGATTTAAAAGACGTCTTTGACGAGTATTGCCAATAAAAAAAGGAAAGCACTGATTATGCTTTCCTTTTTAGTCTATTAATTAGTATTATTCAAAAATACACATCGAAATCATGTAAAGTGAAAGTAATACTAATCCAGTAAACATTACTGCTTCCATACGGAACACTCCTTCGTTTGAAGTATATATGATTACTTATATTATATTAAAAATACCGAATAAAAGAAAGGAAGATTTTAATGAACACTTTCGATCAAGCGTATCACGACTTACTACAACATGTGTTAGACACAGGAACAACTAAAGATGACCGCACAGGAACGGGTACAATTTCAACATTCGGATATCAAATGCGATTTGACTTAAGTAAAGGTTTCCCATTATTAACGACAAAACGTACATCGTTTAAACTGATTGCAACAGAACTCATTTGGTTTATGCGTGGAGATACGAATATCAAGTACTTACTTCAGTACAACAATAACATTTGGAACGAATGGGCATTTAAACGTTATGTCGAATCTGATGATTATCACGGTGAAGATATGACAGATTTTGGCCGACGTGCGTTGAAGGACGAAGCCTTTAACGAAGTATATCAACAAGAAATGGAAAAATATAAAGAACGTATTTTAACAGATGATACATTCGCTAAAAAATATGGTGAACTTGGAAATGTATATGGTAAACAGTGGAGAGATTGGATTGGGCCAAATGGAGAATCTGTCGACCAACTACAAAACTTAATCGAATCAATCAAGAACACACCATATTCTAGACGACATATCGTCTCTGCATGGAATCCAGCAGAAATTGAAACGATGGCATTACCGCCATGTCATACGCTGTTTCAGTTTTACGTAAACGATGGTAAGTTAAGTCTACAACTCTATCAAAGAAGTGCGGATGTATTTTTAGGCGTTCCATTTAACATCGCGTCATACAGTCTATTATTGTTACTCGTCGCAAGAGAAACAGGACTAGAAGTCGGTGAATTCGTTCATACTTTTGGTGACGTTCATATTTACCAAAATCATATCGAAGCAGTTGAGACTCAACTTTCTAGAGACGGATTCGACGCACCAACTGTTAAAATTAACACAGATAAATCTATGTTCGATTTAGAATATGAGGACTTTGAACTCGTTGATTATAAAAGTCATAAAAGCATTAAAGCACCAATTGCGGTCTAAAGGAGAAAAATAATGTTATCGTTAATAGTAGCATATGCAAATCAAAACGTTATCGGATTTAAAGGCGACATGCCGTGGCGCTTACCACATGATTTAAAACGATTAAAGAAAATTACAACAGGACATACAATCGTCATGGGTCGAACGACGTATGAGTCACTTGGTAGACCATTACCGAATAGAAAAAATGTCGTCTTAACGAGTCAAGATATAGATGATGACGGTGTTGAGATTATTCGTAGTCTCGATGAAATCAAATCTTTAGACGGTAAAGTATTTGTATTCGGTGGCAGCAAATTATACAATGCAATGATCGATGATGTTGAAGAGATGTACGTCACTGAAATTTATGAATCATTCGTTGGAGATACCTTCTTCCCGGAATATGACAAAAATGATTTTGAATTGGTTTCAAGAGAAGATTATGACGTTTCAGAAGAAGTAAATTATCCGTACGCATATTTACATTACGTAAAGAAGGATTCTTATGAATAATATTT
>NZ_CAVG010000006.1 GCF_000438455.1 Nosocomiicoccus massiliensis | reverse complement strand
ATTAATGCAATAATTATTGGGACAATTGGATATAAGGTAATAACGTTACCAGATTATGACCAATTAAGTGAGCCTTCCACACAGTCAAAAGATTCTAATATACAAGTCGTTGCCAACAACGAAACAATTGAAAAAATTATCAATGACAACATAGACGATAATATGTACGTCAATGTTTCAACAAGCGGCATCGAAATTGAAACGTTATATTCTGTTTTAAACCTCGATGTTCCAGTGAACGTTTCAATTGAACCACTTGTAAAAGACGATAAAATTATTTTACAATTAAAAGATATTGATATCGCAAGATTTTCAGTCAGCTTAGATTTAATATATGATACACTTAAAAACCATGTAACATTAGATAATGGCATGGAATTTAGTGATGATGCACCAGAGATTATTATCGATTCAAAAGTCTTTAAACAACAACTTGAATACGACGTTACAATCGATGAAATTGATTATAAAAACGATAAGTGGTATTTTTCAGTTGATGGATTATTTTAGAGGAGTGATATGATGGCAAAAGCGACATTAGCAGGTGGTTGTTTTTGGTGTTTAGTTAAACCATTCGACCAATACGATGGTGTAAATTCAGTAACGAGTGGTTATTCAAATGGCCACAAAGAGAATCCGACATATGAAGAGGTTGGTTCTGGTACAACTGGTCATACAGAAGCAGTACAAATTGATTTTGATCCAGATGTTATTTCATACCGTGAAATTTTAGAAGTGTTCTTTAAAACATTTGACCCAACAGATAATGATGGACAATTCGGTGACCGTGGATCGATGTATATGCCTGCCGTCTTTTATCATGATGACACTCAAAAAGAAGAAGCAGAGACATATATTGATGAATTAAACGATTCAAATGTATTTAACGATCCCGTGATTACACCTGTTTTACCGTATAAAAACTTTTATGAAGCAGAAGATTATCATCAAGATTTTTATAAGAAAAACAGCGCACATTACAATGCGTTTTATAAAGGCTCTGGTCGTAAAGGGTTTATCGAGAAACATTGGAGTGAAAACTAATGAAAAAAGACATTTCTGAACTTACTGAAATGGAATATCACGTCATGAAAGAAAATGGTACCGAACCACCGTTTCAAAATGAATATGATCAGCACAATGAAGCGGGTATTTACGTCGATAAATTATCCGGTCAAGCGTTATTCAGTTCGACGGATAAATACGATGCTGGATGTGGTTGGCCATCATTTACACGTACAATCGATGAATCTGTCTCTGAACACTTTGATGATTCATTTGGAATGCGTCGTATTGAAGTACGTAGCGAAACGTCTGATTCACATTTAGGTCATGTATTTAATGATGGTCCTGTTGAATCAGGGGGAATGAGATATTGTATTAACTCTGCTGCATTAACTTTTATTCCAAAAGAAGAGTTAAAAGATACAGATTACGAAAAGTATTTAACATTGTTTGAGTGATACTATGAAAAGTTATCTTTTTATCAGTTTATGAAAACAAAAGTCGGTGAAAAGAGTGAAAGCGGAGTGTTCGCTACACACGTAGTGAATGATTTAAATTTTCCAAAATTTTCTACTGACTATAATAATATTTCAGACTATCTAGAAAAAACACCATACGACGGTGTGTCGTTACAAACGTTTGATACTTTATTTGAAGAATATGAAAATTGGTTAAAATATTAGGAGGATGAACATGAGCATTCATATTGGTGCAAAACAAGGCGACATTGCAGAAACTATTTTACTACCAGGAGATCCGTTACGTGCAAAATACATTGCAGAAACATTTTTAGAAGATGTTACACAATTTAACGAAGTAAGAAACATGTTCGGTTTTACTGGAACATATAAAGGAAAAAGAATTTCTGTTATGGGTACAGGAATGGGAATTCCTTCTATCTCTATTTATGTCCATGAGTTAATGCGTGATTACGGTGTTAAAAACTTAATTCGTGTGGGTACTTGCGGTGCGATTAAAGAAGATATTAAAGTGCGTGATTTAATTATCGCTCAAAGTGCATCGACTGATTCTAGTCAAAATACGAAATTATTTAATAATATCAGTTATGCACCGACTTCAGACTTTGAATTACTCGCGTCTGCATACAATGAAGCAACGAAACGCGGCACGAACGCGATTGTCGGTAACGTATTTACAGCTGATTCATTTTACGATGAAAAGGAAACATCGAACAACTTGCAGAATATGGTGTACTTGCCTTAGAGATGGAGTCAAGCGCATTATTTACAATTGCTAAAAAATATGACGCA
>NZ_CAVG010000005.1 GCF_000438455.1 Nosocomiicoccus massiliensis | reverse complement strand
AAAGACAGACGACATTTAATGAGATGATTGAAATTGCTTTAGATGCAGCTCTTCCATTTGCAGAATCATTGTAATATTAGAAATTAGGTGAAACTGTGAACAACGAAATACCAAAAAGTAGTCATCGTTTAAAAGTCAGTTTAAATATATTCTGGTTTATCGTCATCATACTAACGACGATTTTTCTTTCCGTATTAATTACTGCACTAAGTTTAGGTGGAAAAACCGAACGCGCAGTAAACGTCGGAACTGATACGAGACAAGAGTTCGTTAAATTATATAACGTGTACGACACTCTATCTTCAGAATATTATACAGACGTTGACAGAGAATATTTAATTGAATCTTCGATTAAAGGCATGGTGAATGGTTTAAACGATCCATATAGTGAATACATGCAAAGAGACGAAACAGCCGATTTTGAAGAATCAATTACCGGTGAGTTTTACGGTATTGGTGCTGAGATTATGCAAGATGATCAAAACGTCATCGTCTCAAGTCCAATGAAAGGTTCGCCAGCAGAAAAAGCAGGCGTTCAACCCGGAGATAAAATACTCGCAATTGATGGAGAATCAATTAAAGGTTGGTCTTCACACGAAGCTGTTCAACTTATTCGTGGTGAAGAGGGTACGGATGTCACGTTAACGATTCAAAGAGGTTCTGACAAACCATTTGACCTCGTTATTACTCGTGAAAAAATTCATATCGATAGTGTCACTTCAGAAATTAAAGATGATGTTTCTCATATTAGTATCAATCGTTTCCAACAAGATACTGCGAAAGAATTAAAACTTGCGCTTGAAGATGCTAAAGAGAAAAAAGTTAAAGACGTCGTACTAGATTTTCGTTCAAACCCAGGTGGTCTATTAAACGAAGCTGTTGAGATGATTAATTTCTTCGTAGATAAAGGCGAACTCGTCTTATATCTGGAGCATAAAAATGGTGATCGTGAAGAGATATATGCTGAAAATGATCGATTAGTAAAAGAAGATGACTTTGACAACATTTATATTTTACTTAATGAAGGTTCAGCAAGTGCGAGTGAAGTATTTGCTGGAGCAATGCGTGATTTAACGAAAGCTGAAATCGTCGGTACGAAATCATTTGGTAAAGGTATCGTACAAAGAACGAGTGAATTCAAAGATCAGTCATTAGTTAAATATACAAACACAAAATGGTTAACACCAAATGGCGACTGGATTCACGAAAAAGGTATCGAACCAGATTTTGTAATTCACAATCCAGATTTCTATCGAGTGAAGTTCTTAGATAGAGAAGATGCATATATTGAAACACAAGAGAACGATGATATTATTACGATTAAAGTGATGTTAGAAGCGTTAGGTTATAATATAGAAACAATCGATAACGTCTTTGACGCTAATTTAACAGACGCTGTTAAAAATTATCAAAAAGACAATAACCTTGATGAAAATGGTATCGTTACAGGGGATACGACAGCTCTATTAATGAAAGATATTCGTCAACACATCCAAGATAATGACGCTCAATACAATTATCTACTGGATTATATTAAAGGCGAAAAGTCTAAAGAAGATATTACAAAAGAAATGAAGGAAGAGTCTAAGTACATTCCTGTCGATGATTCTCGTAAACGTTCAAATCAAGACGATGAATAATTCATATAAACACCGTGCATATGCATGGTGTTTATCATTATTTAAAGAAAGAGGATACATATGAAATTAAAGGATGATGTAGTCGTATTAACAGGTGGGGGGACAATCGGGCACGTTATGCTCAATACGTTAATCGCACCAGAACTGTTAAATGAAAACGTAAAACCATATTATATCGGCTCTAAAACAGGTATTGAAAAAGAAATTATCGAAAAATCCGGTATCGAATACTACAGCATTTCAAGTGGTAAGTTACGACGCTATTTATCATTTGAAAATATTAAAGATGTATTTAAGGTGACAAAAGGTATTTTTGATGCGAGACGTATATTAAAAAAGTTAAAGCCGAAATTCGTCTTTTCAAAAGGTGGTTTCGTGTCAGTACCAGTTGTACTCGCAGCTAAAAGTTTGAAAATACCCGTTTATATTCATGAGTCAGATATTTCTCCAGGACTAGCGAATAAAATTGCTGGTAAATTTGCTAAAAAGATATTTGTCACTTTTGAAAAGACGTTAAACTATGTCGATTCAAGTAAATCGGAGTATGTAGGACCTGTCATTCGCGAAGAATTGCTACATGGTAGTAAAGAGATCGCAAAGAACATTACGGGACTCGATCCAAATAAACCGACAATTATGTTTATCGGAGGGAGTTTAGGGGCAAAATCTATAAACGATTTAGTGCATAACCATATAGATACTTTTGTAGACCAATACCAAGTCATTCATATAACAGGGCCAGATAATATGCGTGAAGATATTAAGCATCCTAACTATCGTCAATATGAATTCGTTCAACATGAGCTCGCGCATTTTTATAAAATGTCCGACGTCGTTATTTCACGAAGTGGTGCTAACGTTATTTACGAATTACTACTCCTTAAGCAGCCGATGCTTTTAATCCCATTACCGTTATCTCAAAGTCGGGGAGACCAAATTGAAAATGCTGAGTATTTTAAAAGTAAAGGTTATGCTGAAACGATCGAAGATGAATCTATAACTCCAAAACGAATCATTGACAATATTAGGAAAATCGAAAATAATAAACTAGAATACATTAAAAATATGGAGACATTTACAGCGGGTATGACACCAAAACGCTTAACAGAACATCTACTTAAGGAGGAGTAAATATGAGTCGTGCAAAGAAAATATCATTGTTTATCGTATTTACTCTAATATTTGGTGTGATTGCAGTGTTTCACGAGTCACGTGTCGGTCGTTTTATCGACCGTGAAGTGTATGAGTTTATCTACGCTTCAGAAAGTTTTTTAACAACTGCATTATTTTTAGGGGTCACTCAACTCGGTGAAGTCATCTCAATGATTATTCTCTCAATCATTGTCATTGCGATTTTACTGTTATACAGAATGAACATTCACGCGTTGTTTTTGGTCGTCTCAATGTTAATGTCTAGCATTTTAATTCCTGTTCTGAAACATTCATTCGACAGAGAACGTCCAGCGTTCTTACGATTAATTGAAATTGGTGGATTTAGTTTCCCTAGCGGACACAGTCTCGGTTCTACCATATTTTTCGGAAGCTTGATGGTATTAATAAAACATACGAATTTAAATCATAAAGCTGTACTGTATGCACTTTGTGCTGTCGCAATTTTACTTATTTGCTCGTCACGCGTATATCTCGGTGTCCATTTTCCAACAGACGTTCTCGCAGGCATGGCGATCGGAGCGGCGACAGTTTCTTTAGTATCATGGATATTCCATGGAAAATTTAAAGATATAAAATAATTCATGAAGTAGGTGGATCTATTGATTACTCATTTATATGAATCAATCACTCTTGAGAATGACAGAATTAAATTAATTCCGATGCAGTTGTCCCACGCAAAAGATTTACAAAAGGTAAACCATGAAAGTATATGGACATATATGTTATATCAAGCAATCACTGAAGAGCAGATGACTGAATGGGTCTCAAGTGCAATAGATTCACGCAATAACATGCAGGCAATTCCATTTGTCGTCATATTAAAATCAACAGATGAAGTGCTCGGTAGTACAAGAATTCAGCATATCGACTATGAACGACAAAGTTGTGAAATTGGTGCCAGTTGGTTTGGAACGAGTGCACAACGTACTTTTGTCAACTCTGACTCAAAGTTTTTACTACTTGAATTTTGTTTTGAAGTAATGGGTATGATGCGTGTCCAAATTCGTGCCGATGAAAGGAATGTGCGTTCAAATAAAGCAATCGAGAGACTCGGATTTACAAAAGAAGGAGTCTTAAGAAAAGAACGTGCTCTCCATGGTGTACCTAGAAATTTAGTCGTATACTCAATAATTGATGATGAATGGCCAGAAGTGAAAAAGAATTTAATCATTCGACAACAAAGCTATAGTAATGACACTCCAGGTAAAGTTTCTGGTGTGTAATAAAACTCCGGTTAAAGTTTTTACTTTAATCGGAGTATTTTTTATGATAATTTTAGAGATAATATTCAAAATGATATAGTTAACTTGAGGTGAGACGATGCCAAATATTTTAGTTGTCGAAGATGAACAAAATTTAGCACGTTTTCTAGAACTTGAACTCACTTATGAAGGCTATGACGTAGAAGTAACCTTTGACGGATTAAGTGGGCTAGAGCATGCTTTAGACAAAGATTACGACTGCATATTACTCGATTTAATGCTACCAGAGTTAAATGGATTAGAAGTATGTCGTAAAATTAGAAAAGAAAAAGACACACCAATTATTATGATTACAGCAAAAGATACAACATATGAAAAAGTCATTGGCTTAGATTATGGCGCAGACGATTATATCGTTAAACCATTTGAAATTGAAGAGCTACTCGCACGTATTCGTGTCATTATGAGACGCAGAAAAGTACACGAGTCGAATAGATTAGAATCAAACGGTATAACAATTGATTTATCAGCATATAAAGTACTCGTAAATGAGACCGAACTAGACTTAACAAAAACAGAATTCGAATTATTACGATTACTCATTGAAAATGAGAATATTGTATTAAAACGTGAGACGATACTAGATCAAATTTGGGGATACGATAACGAAGTTGAAACGAATGTCGTTGACGTTTACATTCGTTATTTACGAAATAAGCTCAAACAGTATGACCTCGATAAAATTATCGAAACTGTTCGGGGTGTTGGGTATGTGATTCGAGAATGAAAACCTCTCTAAGATCAAGGTGGATGCGGTTAGCAATTTTGATAATCACTGGTTCTTTTATTATGTTCAGTACGTTCTTAATTTATGCAACGAGTATATATTTAAAAGATTTACAGTACCGTGCAGCTGATAGAAGTGCCGCTGAATTACATTCTTTGTATTCAACGACACCGATTAACGCGATTACTGAACGCGAAATTTATACGAGTCTTTATGATAATCAAAAATTTGTACTCTTTACGATGAGCGGTGAAGAAGTGTACCGTTGGCCGAGTAGGGATCAATCCTATAATATACCACGTGAACAAATTATTAATCCGGATTTTTATCCGATGGAAATCAATGACAAAAAATATATCGTAAAAACTGTCATGATCGAATCAGAATATTGGAACGGATATATTGCAATCATTCATCCGATGCAAGAATATTATACGATTTTACAAATGATTATTATTATCGCAACGATTATCGCATTTATGTCAATATCCGTGACATCTGTCATTAGTTACTTTATTTCTGGACAAATGGTTCGTCCAATATACCGATTTACAAAACAACTTCAGTACGTTGAAAATAACGGGTTTTCTGAACGTCTCGATTTACGAACGAATTTATCAGAAATTGATTACATGGTTGTTTCATTTAACAAAATGATGGATACACTTGAAGAATCATTTAATCAGCAAAAACAATTTGTAGAAGACGCATCACATGAACTACGTACGCCGCTACAAATCGTTCAAGGACATTTAAATTTAATTAACCGATGGGGTAAAAATGATAAGGCAGTACTCGAAGAGTCCCTTCAAATTTCTATCGATGAGATGGGACGTATTACTAAATTAATCGAAGAGTTGTTAGAGTTAACAAAAAATGAAAATAAACAGAAACTCATCCTTGAGCCAATTGATTTAAACAATGAAATTTTAAGTCGCGTCAATGCGATGTGGCAACTTCACCCGTCATATACGTTTACGACTGATTTAAAAGATAGTTTATATTACGCCATTAGTCAGTATCAATTTGAACAAATACTCGTTATCTTCCTAGATAACGCCGTAAAATACGATAATAAAAATAAATCTATTCAAATCGTATCTAAACAAATGAGTGATAAAATTAAAATTGAAATCTCTGACAAAGGGATTGGGATTCCCAAAGAAGAGGTCAATAAAGTATTCGACCGTTTTTATAGAGTTGATAAATCAAGAAGTCGTGAACTCGGCGGTAATGGACTTGGATTATCGATTGCTAAAAAGATTATTGAAGCAAATGGTGGAAACGTGTATATCACAAGTAAAATTAATGATGGAACGACGATTCATATTGAATTTCCTTTAAAGTAAATTAATATCGCTTAAGATAGGTCATTTACTTTAAAGGAAGGCATTAAAATGGTAAACTTATAACGAGTAATAAATACACAGAAGAGGTGTCTTATATGAAAGAGAAGGCGTATGATCACGCGCCTGTTAGTTTCGGAACAAACCTTGGGTTAATCTTAGAATACTACGATATGTATCTAGAAGACCCGAATAGTGTTTCTGAGGAGATGCAAATTTTATTTGAGTCGATTTTAAACAATGATACTCAATTTAGCACTCCGAGAACAGGTAGCTCAAGCAGCAAATTAGAGAACATTATTAAGTGGGTAACTGATATTCGTACTTACGGTCACCTAGTGGCTGACGTTTATCCGGTATATCCTCCTGAAATTAAAAACAAACCTGATTTCAGTTTTGAAAGTTATGGATTTACTGAAGATGATCTTAAAAACGTTTCTGTTGAAACGATTAGTCCATATTTAGTAGATACTTTTGATAATGCACTCGATGCGATTCATCATTTAAAAAACACGTATACTTCACCATTATCTTTTGAATTCTCACACATTAATAACGAAGAAGAAAGAGAATGGTTCAAAAAGTATACGGAAACAAAAGGGCAACCGAACTATGATAACGATCAAAAAATAGCACTATTTAAAGAATTATCAAAAGTTGAAGGTTTCGAAAAATATTTACAAAAAAACTTCGTAGGAGCAAAACGTTTCTCTATTGAAGGTGTAGACTCTTTAGTACCGATGTTAAATCATCTACTTAAGAAAATGGCTGAAGATAAATTACAACACCTTCAAATTGGTATGGCACACCGTGGACGCCTTAACGTCTTAACTCACGTATTACAAAAACCATACGAAATGATGTTAAGTGAATTCATGTCAACGGACGCTATGAAATTCTTACCAACTGATGAGTCTCTAGCAATTACTAACGGTTGGATGGGAGACGTTAAATATCACCTCGGTGGGGTTAAAACATTAAATGATAACGATCTTGAGCAAACAGTTACACTTGCAAATAACCCGTCTCACTTAGAAATCGTTGGACCTGTCGTACAAGGTAAAACACGTGCCGCGCAGGAACAAAACGATGTAGCGGGCGAAAGTGTACAAGACAAAAATGCATCATTTGCAGTAGTTGTACACGGCGACGCTGCGTTCCCAGCTCAAGGTGTAAACCCTGAAGCAATGAACATGAGTGACCTAAATGGTTACACTGTCGGTGGTTCTATCCACATCATTACGAATAACCGTATCGGTTTCACAACAGAAGAATGGGACGGTCGTTCAACGCTTTACTCAAGTGATATCGCAAAAGGTTTTGATATCCCTGTATTACACGTCAATAACGACAAACCAGAATACGTATTAAAAGCAATTGAACTTGCATTTGAATACCGTCAAACATTCAACCGAGATATCGTTATCGACCTCATCGGATACCGTCGTATGGGTCATAACGAAATGGATGAACCAATGACAACAAACCCAATGCTTTACAATGAAATTAAAAACTATCCAACAATTGAGCACTTATATGGTGATCAATTAGTTGAGGAATCAGTAATTTCTAAAGACCAAAAATCAGAAATTATTGAGAATGTTGAAAAAGAAATTCGTTCAGCACACGATAAAATCGATAAAAACGATACGATTGTAAGTGGTGAAATCGAACATCCTGATTTCGTATTTGGTAAACAGAAAAACGAAGCAGATGAAACGATTACGAAAGAACGTTTACAGAAAATTACTGAAGAATTATTAACTTATAACGGTGATTTTGAAGTATTCAAACGACTTTCTAAAGTTTTAGAAAGAAGAAAGTTAGCATTTGAAGATGACTCAGCTGGTATCGACTGGGGCCACGCTGAAGCACTTGCGTTTGCAACACTACTTCAAGACGGTACACCAATTCGCTTTACTGGTGAAGATGCAGAACGTGGTACGTTCGCACACCGTAACGCTGTGTTACATGATCCTGAAAGCGGAGAAAAATATACGCCGTTAAAAAATATTAGTGACGCAAAAGCATCATTTGATATTTATAACTCGCCGTTATCAGAACTTGCAGCACTTGCATATGAATATGGTTATAACGTTCAAAATAAAGACGTCTTAACAATTTGGGAAGCACAGTACGGTGACTTCGTAAACATGGCACAGCCAATCATTGATACGTTTATTTCTGCAGCGCATTCTAAATGGGGAGAAACGACAGGCTTAACGATGTTACTTCCTCATGCACAAGAAGGACAAGGTCCTGAACACTCTAGTGCAAGAATTGAAAGATTCTTACAGTTATGTGCAGAAAACAACATGATTGTTGCGAACTTATCATCAAGTGCGAACTACTTCCACTTATTAAGACGACAAGCACAAAACTTAAACACTGATTTAATGCGTCCATTAGTACTTACTTCACCGAAAAGTTTACTAAGAAACCAAACAGCATCTAGACCAGTTTCAGAGTTTGTAAATGGTACATTTAAAGAAATCATTTATAACAATGAAAAACCTAAATCAGTTAAAACAGTGTTAATCGCTAGTGGTAAAGTGGCAATTGAGCTTGAAGAAAATCTTAAAAAAGAAGAAGACGCTTCTAAGTTATTAATTAAATTGGAACAACTATATCCATTCCCAGAGAAAGAAATTAAAGAAGTTCTAAGTACTCTACCAAAATTAGAAGAAGTTAGATTTGTACAAGAAGAGCCTAAAAACCAAGGTTCATATCGTTTCGTAGAACCGTACTTACGCGATCTACTCGATGACAAAATCGCATTAAGCTATGTTGGAAGAAACGAAAGTGCATCTCCTGCAGAAGGAAACGCAGGTATTTATAAATTAATTCAAGATAGAATCATTAAAGAAGCATTGAAATAAGAGGAGAAGATAGAGAATGAGTGAAATTATCGTTCCAGAGCTCGCAGAATCGATTACAGAAGGTACGATTGCGACTTGGTTTAAAAAAGTTGGAGACAGTGTTGAAAAAGGGGAAGCTGTTTTAGAACTAGAAACTGACAAAGTCAACGTTGAAATTGTCAGTGAAGAAGACGGTGTTATTTCTGAAGTGAAAGCTGAAGAAGGAGACACTGTTGAAGTCGGTCAAGTTGTTGCTGTAGTTGGTGAAGGCAGTGGTGCACCTAAAAGAGAAGAGACTAAAGCAGAAGAACCTAAAGAAGAGAAAAAAGAAGAAGTTAAAGAAGAAACAGTAGTTGAATCTAAAGAAGATTCTCAAATCGTTGCAACGCCTTCAGCGCGTAAATTAGCACGTGAAAAAGGCATCGACTTAGCTGACATTAACGCTGCAGATCCAAGAGGTCTAGTACGTTCACATGACGTTAATAATCATGTAAACACGCCTAAAGAAGCACCTAAAGCAGAACAAGCAAAACCAGAAGTTAAAGAACAAGCTGCTTTTGAAAAACCTGTAGTTCGTGAACCGATGTCACGTCGTCGTCAAACGATTGCAAATCGTCTATTAGAAGTTTCTCAATCTACAGCGATGTTAACAACGTTTAACGAAATCGACATGTCTGCTGTTATGGATTTACGTAAACGTAAAAAAGATCAGTTTATGGAAAGAAATGACGGAACGAAACTTGGCTTCATGTCATTCTTTACAAAAGCTGTAGTCGCTGCACTTAAGAAATATCCAGCAGTTAACGCTGAAATCGACGGTAAAGATTTAGTTTACAAACAGTTCTATGATATTGCGATTGCAGTATCTACTGATGAAGGACTACTCGTACCAGTGATTAGAGATTGTGACCGTAAAAACTTTGCTGAAATCGAAAATGATATTATCGATGTTGCGACACGTGCACGCGATAAGAAATTAAAACTTGATGAAATGACAGGTGGATCATTCACTATTACAAATGGTGGAGTATTCGGTTCATTAATGTCTACGCCGATTATTAACGGTACTCAAGCTGCAATTTTAGGTATGCACACAATTCAACAACGTCCAGTAGCAGTAGATGGTAAAGTAGAAATTCGTCCAATGATGTATGTCGCATTAAGTTACGACCACCGTATCATTGATGGTGCTGAGTCTGTTGGATTCTTAAAAACAATTAAAGAATTAATTGAAAACCCTGAAGACTTACTATTAGAAGGTTAATATAAGAGGTGCAAAATGCACCTCTTTCTTTTTAAGGAGAGAATATATGTTACACGAAACTTGGAAAGATAATCATATTAAAGACGTCAAAGTCGTTCATACAGATGCAAAAAAGTTTAAAGTATCTGATATGTTAACAGTTGGTAAAACGTATAAAGTAGTTAATGAAACTGAAGAATATTTATTTGTCATCGACAATTCTAATAAAGTCGGCGGCTATTATAAAGAATATTTTGAAGAAGTTTAAGATGTGCGTAAGACACATCTTAATTTTTTTAAAAAAGTTTTCTGATAATTCGAAAAACATATAGACATAATGAATTAAGTCATGTAATATGTTGTTTATGCAAAAAGATAAATTAATTTTTTGGAGGTTTAGAAATGAATACTAAATATGTATTTGTCGTAGGATTCATGCTGTTCGCGATGTTCTTCGGGGCCGGAAACTTAATTTTCCCACCGTCAATCGGACATGAAAGCGGGGATCACTTTTGGATTGGAACATTAGGATTTGTAATTACTGGAGTAGGGTTACCACTCATTGCAGTAATTGCGGGTGCCATTTCAAAAGGTGGTTACGATGAATCACTTAATCATATAAGTAAGTGGTTCTCTGTCGTATTTATGGTCGCTATCTTTTTAACAATTGGACCATTCTTTGCGATTCCAAGAACGGCAACAACTGCGTATGAAATGTCAGTATTACCATACTTAAGTGGTTCAAGCTCATTAAGTTTACTCATCTTCTCGGTGTTATATTTTGTTATTGTTTTCTTAATTGTTTTAAAGCCAGGATATCTGGTAGATACTATTGGTAAGGCATTAACACCGATTTTATTAATTACTATTATTTTATTAGTCGTTATGGGTATTGTGAGCTACTTAGGTTTAACGCCAAATACTACGGCTGGTGCATTTTTAGAAAAGAACGCATTTTCAGTAGGATTTACAGAAGGTTATTTAACGATGGACGCAATTGCAGCACTCGTATTTAGTTTAATCGTTATCAACGCAATACGCGGACTTGGATTCACAGATAAAAAAGATTTACTTAATGGAACAATTAAATCTGCAGTAATTGCAGCATCATTACTTGGAGTGATTTATGTATCACTTGCTTGGATTGGTAACAGAGTTGCTTTACCTGGAGCATTACCTGAAGGTCAAAACTTAGGAACTTATATTTTAACGTTTGTAGCTGAAGATGTTCTCGGAGGATTTGGAGTATTTATACTAGCAACGATTGTATTCCTTGCTTGTTTAACAACTTGTGTCGGATTAATCGTAGCAGTTGCAGAGTATTTCAATAAATTAATCCCTAAGTTAAGTTATAAAGCATGGGCAGCAATTTGGACACTCGTATCATTAGTACTTGCTAACCAGGGGTTAAGTACAATTATCCAAGGGTCCGTTCCAGTACTTATGATCTTATATCCAATCGCAATGACTGTCGTAGCGTTAGTAATTATCACGTACTTTGTACCATCACCAAAGCTTTCAATGCAAGTTCCAGTATACCTAATTTCAGTTGTTTCAATTCTTGCAGTCGTTTATCGATCAGAATATTTTGGAGTATCAGCATTAGAAAAGCTACCGCTTCAAGTATTAGAAAATTTACCATTATTCGCTTCACAGTTTGAATGGATTCCATTATTAATTATCGGTTATATCATCGGATATTTACTCGGTTCAAAACAAGAAAAAATTGTATACGAGTAGAAAAAGGAAAGGAGGGGACTCCTTTCCTTTTATTTGTATCTATCTTTTATATCTAATAGGCGAGTTTTAAGTTCTTCTTCCATTTGAAGTAATTCTTTTTCAGCAGCTTGACGTTTTGCTTTACCTTCTGTTTGAATGCGTAACGTTTCTTCAATCGTCTCAAGTAGGTTTTCTTGCGTATATTTAAGCGTTTCGATATCTACGATACCACGTTCGTTTTCTTCTGCTGTCATGAGTGCGTTTTGTTTTAACATCTCACTATTTTTACTTAACAGTTCATTTGTCGTGTCTGTTACAGCTTTTTGTGCTTTTGACGCTGATTCTTGATTTAAAAGTGTTAACGCAATCGCCATTTGGTTTTTCCACAGTGGGATAGATGTTAAAATCGAGCTTTGAATTTTTTCAGCGAGTGACTGGTTAATATTTTGAATCATACGAATTTGCGGCGCAGATTGTAACGTAATTTGACGAGATAATTTAAGGTCATGAATACGTTTATCTAATCGATTCATGTACTGAATCATATCGTTTACATCTTGCGTTGCCATTTGATTGTTAGACGCTGTTGCACGCTGTCTTAACTCAGGTAGTGTTTCTTTCTCAATTTCATTTTTTTTAAGCTCAGCAGCACGTATATAAATGTTTAACGCTTCAAAATAGGCCTTATTTTCTTCGTAGAGATTGTCTAATAATTGAACATCTCTAACGAGTAAATCTTTTGAGTTTTCCAGTTGTACACTGATTCTATCTACTTGGCTCGCAACACCTTTATGTTTAGCGAGTAATTCATTTACTGATCGATTAACTTTACCAAACATACGTTGAAACACATTTTTATTTTGTTTCGTCAGTTGTTCAGGATCAATTTCTTTTAATTTACTCATTAACTGTTTTAAAGAGTCTCCAACAGGTCCTATCTCTTTAGATTGTACTTGGTTTAACATATCGTGAGAGAACTGTGACAGTTGGGACTGAGCATTCGCACCATATGAAATGAGTGCGTCGTTGTCGAGTGGTTGTATTTGATTTTTGATCGTTTCTATCTGTTTTAATTCTTCTGCTGTAAATTCATCATCTTTAAATGTTGTTGTCACATTTTGTGAGTGTTCTTCTTTTGGTAACTCCGTAACGGGTTGAAAAGGGTTGTTTAATAATTCATCTTTTTTATTACTTTCTGTCAATATATTCACCTGCTTTTTCTTTCTCTTGAATCACTTTTGAAAAGTCAGGAAGGCGTTCATCTTCCTTCATTTCTAACTGTCTTGTTCTATTGTGTTTTTCTGTGCGTTTTAATACATCACGTTCTATTTTAAGCCGCTCATAATCTCGTTTATTTATTTCTGATAAATCGAGTTCTAAATTTCGTTTTAAATCGAGTAGGCGTAATCTTGCCGTATTGAGTTCAATTTTTTCTTCTTTCGTTTTACCTGGTAAACGATATAAATCTAAGTAAATTTCGACCATGTTTACCGCTGAATCTAAATTTGAATGAAAGAATTGTAAACCATTATAAAATAGTTTCGGCTCGTTTTCTACACGCTTCATAATCGCACGTACGACTCTATTAATATCAAAGATAAGCTTAATATCGCTTAAATTTCTAATCTTTTTAAAGCTATTTAAAAGTCGCTTCTGCTTTTCTTTGGCGACCTTTAACTCTTGTTTTATATATTTATATTCACTGCGTGCAAGCTCATGTTCGTTTAAATACTTTTGTAACGTAAATTGCTGTGTTGTAACATACGTTAAGAGTGCAGCAACACTCGTTGCGATCGCTGATGTTAAAGTCGCTAAATCGAACACCATTAACGACATTAGCCACGTAATAATCGCAACAGGACTCGCAATCAACACGCCGTACCAATGTGTGAGGTAATCCTTCATAAAACTTCTCCATTCATTTGTCTCTTAATATAATTATAAGTCTTTGTCCTTGAATTTGCGAATAATAGGACTATAATAAACTCACTAGAACATTGACGTAAAATGGGGTGTTCAAATGTATGAAATAGTCGTAATTACAGCCGATTATGAAGGTTGGTGGTTATTTGAAGAGTGGAGGGAGGATGTTACAGAGTCCTACATATTTAATGATTATCCAACTATGAAAATAAAATATGATGTAATCTATCAATTATTACAGGATAAATATATATCCGTAAAAATCGGAAAGTATAATATCCCGGCATTTTTTAATTGTTGTGAGATTCAATACTGTGAAGATTGTGATGATGATGTACAAATATATCACTCATTAATCGCATTAGAAAATGATACGATATTAGAAATGAAATAAATGTTACACTTTTTAAGTAGGTCTTTACACAAACGCTTTCATTGATATATAATATGACTGTCGATATTTATTTGAATATTGAACATATTTTTGGAGGATTTTTTAAATGAAACAAGGTAACGTAAAATGGTTCAACGCTGAAAAAGGTTTTGGCTTTATCGAAATCGAAGGAGAAGATGACGTATTCGTACACTTCTCAGCAATTCAAGAGGAAGGCTACAAATCTCTTGAAGAAGGACAAGCAGTTGAATTCGAAATCGTTGAAGGCGACCGTGGTCCACAAGCGACAAACGTAGTTAAATTATAATACTAATAGCTTTCAAAATAAATTGAACCTCTACCAACTGGTAGAGGTTCTTTTGCTTAATATTTGTTTAAAATACCTTTGTCAATTAAATATTCTTCGTAAGATGTTTCTTTAGTCATAGCACCGACTTCGTTTAATTCAATGACGCGGTTTGCGATCGTGTTAATGAATTCAAAGTCATGTGATGTAAATAAAATCGATCCTTTAAACTTAATGAGACCATCGTTTACAGCTTGAATACTTTCTAAGTCTAAGTGGTTTGTCGGTTCATCGAGTAGTAAAACGTTCGCTTTAGATAACATCATTTTAGACAGCATTGCACGTACTTTTTCTCCACCAGAAAGAACGTGTGCGTGTTTTTTTGCTTCTTCACCGCTAAATAACATACGTCCTAAGAAACCACGTAAAAACGTTTCTGTTTGCTCATCTTCAGGTGCGTATTGTCTTAGCCAGTCAACGAGTGATAATTCTACGCCTTCAAAGTACTCACTATTATCTTTAGGCATATACGTCTGTGTTGTCGTTACACCCCAAATGACTTCACCTTCGTCAGGTTCAATGACGCCTGCTAAAATGTCGAGTAGAACTGTCTTTTGAATTTCACTATCTCCAACGATAACCGCTTTGTCGTTCGGGTTAATTGTAAAGTTTACATCTTTTAAAATTTCAGTTCCATCAATAGAGTGTGATAAATTTTTAACTTGTAAAAGATCGTTCCCAATTTCTCTTTCTGGCGTGAATCCAACGTATGGATAACGTCTGCTTGACGGTTTAATATCATCGAGTTCAATTTTTTCGAGCATCTTTTTACGACTCGTCGCTTGTTTCGATTTTGCAGCGTTTGCACTAAATCTCGCAATAAACTCTTTTAACTCAGCGATACGTTCTTCTTTTTTCTTGTTTTGTTCTTGCATTAACTCTTTAGCCAGTTTACTTGACTGATACCAGAAGTCATAGTTCCCAACGTAAATTTGAATTTTACCGTAATCTAAGTCTGCGATATGTGTACAGACGTTATTTAAGAAGTTACGGTCGTGTGATACGACGATTACAGTGTTTTCAAAGTTGATTAAAAACTCTTCTAACCACTGGATCGCTTTAATATCTAAACCGTTCGTCGGCTCGTCGAGCAGTAACACGTCTGGGTTACCAAATAAACTTTGTGCGAGTAATACTTTTACTTTTTGGCTGTTTTCTAGTTCAGACATCTTTTTATTAACGAGATCCTGATCAATACCTAAACCGTGCAATAAGTTTTCAGCATCACTATCTGCAGTATACCCACCTTTTTCACCATATAACGCTTCGAGCTCAGCTGCCCGCATACCATCTTCATCATTAAAGTCTGGTTTCATGTAAATCGCATTTTTCTCTTCTGCAATTTGCCATAACTCTTCGTGTCCCATTAATACAACGTCTAAAACTGTCTCATCCTCGTACTGATAATGGTCTTGTTTTAAAAACGCCATACGTTCATTTGGTCCCATCGTTACGTGACCCGTTTGAGAATCGATTTCTCCAGATAAGATCTTTAAAAACGTCGATTTACCTGCACCGTTTGCACCAATAAGTCCATAACAGTTACCCGGTGTAAATTTTATGTTTACATCTTCAAATAATTTTCTATCTCCAAATTGTAAACTCACATCACTAACTTGTAACATGTGCATTCTCCTTAATTATTATTACACGTAATTATACTATACATATGCTATGATTAATATATTATAACGACGATTAGGAGATTTTATGAAGAGATTATCAGGAACGACTCAATTTTTAACGTTAGATAGAGTAGAGGGGTCAACGTTATACTTTAAAACTGAAGACGATGAAGTAATTCGTATGAACAAATCATTACAACAAGAGGAATATGAAGTTGGACAGGACGTTGCGGTATTCATATATCCAAATACGCGTGGAGAGTTATTTGCTTCTCCAGTCATTCCAAAAATCACTCGAGACAAATTTGATTTCGTACCAGTGAGTGACGTGACGTATGACGGTGTTTACATCGATATAGATGCACCAAAAGATTTTTTAATTCCTTATGAAGATTTACCAAAACTTAAAAAAGTTTGGCCAAAACCAGGCGATGAAGTTATGGCAACTCTCCGTGTAGAAAGCGACAACCAAATATACGGTCGATTGATTACAGAAACAGAAGCTAGAGAAATGTCACAGCCGTTTGATG
>NZ_CAVG010000004.1 GCF_000438455.1 Nosocomiicoccus massiliensis | reverse complement strand
GAGCCAAGACTCGGTGAAGCAGTAAAAGTGAGAGTTATTGGATTTAATGAGCATAACGAAATGAACGGTTCATTTATCGAAAAAGCATATAAAAAGATCGATACCGATGCTGATGAAATTTACGAGTATTTACTTCTTAACGGTGGAGCGATGGTCTATAACGATAAATCATCGCCAGAAGATATCAAATCGATATTTAACATGTCTAAAGCGAGTTTTAAACGTGCCTTAGGTAGCTTAATGAAAGATGGTAAAATTACGCAAGATAAAAGAGGCACATATATTAAAAAAGAGCGCGAATAAGCGCTCTTTTTGTTTACACCAATAATATTATGTTAACTTTTATAAAAATAAGTCATATCGAATATAATCATCTTGATTTTCTGTTCAAAAAAATCATGATTTTCTAATACGCTCACATAATTAGCTTCTTTAGGCACATTGACATATAAGTGGTTCGCATAGTCATCATATGCATATGATATAACATCTTTTAAAATTGCATTTAACGCATCTTCCTTCGGTAAAGTTTCAGAAAGTATTAATTCAGCCATCCATTCATCGTGTTTTTTATAGAGAAGGGAAGTACCATCACTCATTTTCCACATATTACCGTCTTTATAGAACGTTGTTTTCTCATTATCTATTTTCTTCTGTTCTACTGACTCTACATTTAATGCTTCTTTGTTATAAATTTTAATGACTTTTAATAATGCATCATTAAATAATTCTTTTTCCTCTTCAGATAGATGTTTGAACGTTTCAATAAATGATTGTTCTTGTTCAATTTCAATTTGCTTTTTCTTTACATGTCCATCTTTAGTTAGCTTTAAAACAAAACTTCGTTTATCATGTTTTGATTGCAGACGTTCGATTAACTGTTTATTAACAAGACTTTTAATCGTGCGGCTTAAAAACCCTCTATCGATATGAAGTGCTTCCTCGATTTGGCGTGCTGTGACTTGCTCATTGTCACCAACATAGTCAATCACATCTAATTCAGCTTTCGTTAGACCAATTTTAGTAGAGTTCAGTCTGTGATTAAGGTTTTCATAAAATTGTATAAATTCATTAATTGTCTGTTTTAATTGATTATTCATAGCATCACCTAATATATTTGAGTAGGTCAATTATATTAAAATTAGTTGATGAAATCAAATACCCCTTTAGTTTGTCTAAAGGGGTAGTGTAATTATGATAATTTTTCTAATTCGTCGATGAGTTCACCGATATATTTAATCGTATTATCAAGTGGTTCACTTGTTGTAATATCAACACCTGCATGTTTTGAAAGTTCTACTGCATTTTTCTTACCACCGAGTTTTAAGACTTCTAACCAGTCATCCACTGCTGGTTGTCCTTCGTTTAAAATTCGTTTAGATACTTCTGTTGAGATCGTAAGTCCTGCAGAATACGTATATGGATATAATCCCATATAGTAGTGTGGTTGTCTCATCCATGTAAGTTCAGCACCTTCAGTGATTTCTACGTCATCTCCCCAGAATTCCTCTAGTACTTCACGTTTAATTCGATTTAAATCTGCAGCAGTTACTGTTTCGTAGTTATCGACCATTTTGTACACTTCACGCTGATATGCCGCTTCAAGTAAGTGTGTTACAAAGTTATGGTAATACGTTCTAGAAATAATAGAACTAATCACCCAGCGCTTAAATTTATCGTTATCACTCGTTTTTAATAAGTGATTTGCCATTAACATTTCATTTAATGTTGATGGTGCTTCGATAAAGTATAGAGAAGGGCGTGTATCAAAAATATTGTTTTCTCTATTTGCATTGTAGAAGTGCCCTGCGTGACCAAGTTCATGTGCAAGAACGAAAACTTCTTCCATAAGTGACGTCCAAGTAATTAAAATATACGGATGTACACCATACGGGCTCGAGCAAAACGCACCTGTTGATTTACCTTTATTCGATACAAAATCAATCCAGCGTTCATCGTATGAACGGTTGATCATGTTGACGTAGTCTTCTCCCATCACGCTTAATCCGTCGAGTATATATTTACGTGATTCTTCAATCGTAATTTCTGGTTCTGAATCTGGATCAAGTGAAATTTTTAAATCTTCAAATTTCATGTGTTCGATATTGTTTTCTTTTTGTAAAAGTTTAGCATAGCGTCTCATATGTGGTGCAAGATCTTTCATAATCGTGTCGATTTGACGGTCATATAACTCACGTGGTACTTCTTGATCATGGAGTAGGTAGTCGATGACTGAATCGAATCCACGTAAGTCTGCTTCTGCTTTTTCTTTTTTCAAATGTAAATCATATGTCGCAGCAGTCGTATGTTCATACTTTCTTAGTACGTCGCTAAACTGTCTAAACGCTGTGCGACGAACTTCTTCGTCACGGTGTGATTCTAATTCACCTTCAAATGATAAATAAGAAAGTGGGTATTCTTTACCGTCTACAGTAAACGAACCGAAGTCTAAATCGAGTAATTTCGTTTTTAAATACAGTTCGTATGGACCACTAAACACATTACTAAAACTAGCGAGTGCTTTTTCAACTTTTGGATCGAGTTGATACGGTTTAAAACGTAGTAAGTGATCGATATATCCAGTATATTCTTCTTTTTTATCTTTAATTTGAGTTAAAAAGTTTTCATCTTTACTTAGTAAATCACTCGTTAAGAATGATGTCTCTGTTGAAAATAGAGTAGACGTCGTACCGACAACGCTAGAAAGTTTTTGTGCTTCAGCATCACTCTGATCACTCGATAGTTTTAAACTAGAATATGTACTAACTACTACGAGTTTCTCTAATAGTGAACGATACGCATCAATTGCATCAACTGCAGCGTCAACGTCATTTAATTTGCCTTCAAACTTTGCATTAAATGCTTGAATGTCTTCTTTTAAAGCAACACATTTCTCTTTTGCTTCTTCGTCATTTTTACATAAATCCGTTAAGTCCCATGTGTAATTCA
>NZ_CAVG010000003.1 GCF_000438455.1 Nosocomiicoccus massiliensis | reverse complement strand
TAAATAATTTATATGAACGATAAAGCAATTTGCATAAACGAATTTTCGATACGTTAACGTAAAAAGGATAGTGAGTACTTGTTCGTATCCTACAATACATATAACTTCCTATAATATATGTTATGTAAACTTTATATAAAAACAAATACGCATCCTTATATATACTATATTCGGATACGTAATGTAGTTTTGTTTATTGATTTAAATATTCCATAACTTGTTCCATATCTTTGTCGCCACGACCGGAGATTGTTACGACGAGTATTTCGTCTTGGTTCATTGTTGGTGCAAGTTTTAGTGCATGTGCGACGGCATGTGAACTTTCTAATGCAGGAATAATTCCTTCTATTTTAGATAGTACTTGGAGTGCGTTTAATGCTTCTTCATCTGTTGCGTATTCGTATGAAACACGTCCAATGTCATTATAATAACAATGTTCAGGTCCCGCACCTGGATAATCTAATCCAGCGGATATACTATATGCATCATCATCAGTTAAATACATTTTAGTACCATGTAATATATTTACTTTTCCTTTATTTATAGCCATTGAGTGTTGATTCGTTTCAAATCCTTTACCAGCAGCTTCTACACCATACAGTTCAACTGTTTCATCGAGGATAAATGGGTACATTGTACCAATTGCGTTTGATCCGCCACCAATACATGCAACAATCGCATCTGGTAATCTATTTTCTTTTTCTAATATTTGAGTTTTAATTTCTCGACCGATAACGCTTTGGAAGTCTCTTACAATTGTTGGGAATGGATCTGGGCCTAATGCACTTCCGAGTAAATAATGTGTGTCATCGACGTTTTTAACGTAGTATTCAAGTGCAGCATCAACTGCTTCAGTTAATGTTCGATTCCCCTCTTCAACAGCGACTACTTTTGCACCGAGAAGTTCCATTCTAAAGACATTTAAACGTTGTCTACGCATATCTTCAGCACCCATAAAGATTACGATTTCCATATCAAACATCGCTGCAACTGTTGCACTCGCAACACCGTGTTGACCAGCACCTGTTTCAGCAACGAGTCGTTTTTTACCCATACGTTTTGCAATTAACGCTTGTCCAATCGCATTGTTAATTTTATGTGCTCCTGTATGGTTTAAGTCTTCACGCTTTAAATAAATTTTAGCGCCTCCAAGTTTTCTCGTTAGATTTTCTGCGTATGTCAGTGGTGTTTCACGACCTGAGTATTCTTTTAAATAATAATTAAATTCCTCTTGGAATGATTCATCATGTTTTAATTCGTTGTACACTTCTTTTAATTCTGTCATAGCTGCTTTTAATTCTTCAGGTACAAATGCACCGCCATATTCTCCAAAAAATCCGTTGTGATCTGCTTCAGTTTGAATTTTATTTATAGTATTTATATTCATTATTATAGTCTCCTTATATTTTAATATTATTTAGATTTATCACGATGACGCCATCGTTTAAATTTAAACTCACAATAATTATTTAATAACACTGTCATCACTCTCCTTATAAAAAAACGCGCACTTTGAATCCTAAAAAAGGACGCAAAATGCGCGGTGCCACCTATATTAACAGTAAATACTGTTCACTCATTCAATCAAAAAAGCACCACGTAATAATATTCGTAAGGACGATATTATTTCGCGGTGCCACCTTAATTGCTTCTCTTATCTATATTTAGTTAAACGTTATTCGCCCAATTCAAAATAGCGATGTACATGTTCGCATCTACCACATGTTTTCTGACTACTACAACAACTACTTTTACTTTCACGAATAAGTAATTATTATATTAAACGCTCTATTTTAAATTGTCAACAACTTTTCATCTCTTTATATTTATAAGACAAAATGTAAAAAGTATAGTATACTTCGGTTGTAATCAAATATTAAGCACATGGGGAGCTTCGGCTGAGAAAGGTAAGACCTGACCCACAATCTGATCTAGGTAATGCTAGCGTAGGTGTTGTGTATATGCATGCTTATTTTGTATGTGTTTATTTCACAAGCCTCCTCTAATGGAGCTTTTTTTGTGCAAATAAAAGGAGAATTATTTTATGAAGTTTAGTGAGAAAGCTCGCGAATTATCAAAAAAGTTCTGGGATGGTAGCCATACGCATCCGTTCGTAACAGGGTTAGCTGACGGTACGTTAAGTGATGAATCATTTAGATATTATCTAATACAAGATGGCTATTACTTAATCCACTTCTCTCGCCTATTTGGTGAAATTGCAGATCGCGCAGAAGATAAAGAAATTAAAGATATTATGACGCGTAACAGAGAAGATTTAGAAGCAGGAGAAATCGCAGTTCGTGAAGATTTCTTTAAAGATCAAAATATCTCAGATGAAGAATTCGATAGTACAGAAGTTGCGCCGACAGCTAATCACTACATCGCTCATATGTATAGACAAATTGTAGAGTCTGAAGACTACATTGGCGTTGCGGTTGCGGGGATGTTACCTTGCCCTTGGTTATACCAAGATATCGGTTCTGAATTAGTGAAGCATAAGTCCTTAGTACCGATCTATCAAAGATGGATTGATACGTACGTGACTGACGAGTTTAACAACTTAACTGAAAGACATATCGAGCTTTGCGACAAATTATACGATAAAGCGACTGACGACCAAAAAGAAAGAATGTTAAACGCATTCTACATGAGTGTCAGATTCGAGTACTTATTCTTCGATATGTCTTACAAACAAGAAGAATGGGTGCAAATTTAATTGTCGACGAAAAAACTTACAATCATTTCTATATGTATCGCATTAAATACTGTATTATCTTCGGTAATTAGAATCGAAGGTATGGCACCAATGTCAACGGTGTTTAACATTATATTTGCCACATTTGGCACGTTTTATGTCACACTAATCGCCCTCGTCACAGCAGTATTAAGAATGTTTATCTTTAACATTCCACCACTTGCTATAACAGGCGCTCTGTTTGGTGCGATTTTAGCCGGATTATGTTACAAATTCACAAAATCCATATTTGGTGCATGGTTCGGGGAATCCGTTGGAACAGGAATCATCGGATCGATTGTATCCGTACCTATCATGCAATTCTTTATGGACCTAGACTCAAATGCAGTCTGGTTCTTATATACACCGAGATTTGTCGGAGCTACAATTATCGGTGGTATAATCGCAGTACTCATATACTCTAGGCTTAAACATTCAAGAGTATTTAAGGACATACAACAGTTATTCGATAAAAACCCTAATGAAAATCCAACTATACGTAAATCATAATAAAAAGAGAAGCACTATAGATTTATGAAAATCTGTGCTTCTCTTTTTTGTTATTTTCTAACTTTATCAATTAATTTTTGAGCATTTAAAACGATCGGTTTAAATACTTTTGTAAATGTGCCAGGGAGTTCTTCGATATAAGCATTGTAGCCTTGCTTAAACTTAAATACACCGTAATCACTCGCACCTTCATGGAAGTTACCTGTAATTCCGAACATATTAAAACGTTCGAGGCCGAGTTCTTTTGCTTTTTTAATCATTTCCCACGTCACAAAGTTCGTACCTAGATACTGTGAGTGCTCTGGATAACTACCACTATATAGATATACCATCTCATTATTATTGTAGTAATACATACCGACAGATAGATCGATTAAACCACCATATTTATCACGATGAGTGATTGCTTCATTTAATCGTTTTTCTCTACTTTTCACTAGGTTTTTCTTTTCATTTAAGCGGCGTTTTTCGCCGTTTGATTTATTCTCTTTATTTTCTAATACTTCAATCTCTTGAGATAATTCATCAAACTCTTTCTTTAGAGACTCGATATATTCGTTTAAATCAATTTGAGACATGACGATATATGATTTATCTTTTAAATTTC
>NZ_CAVG010000002.1 GCF_000438455.1 Nosocomiicoccus massiliensis | reverse complement strand
TTTATAGATTTCAATGAATCTATCATACTCTGATTCATCTAAATATTTTAGTTTCAGAGGGAGTTTTTCACATTGTCTCGTATTATATCGTGTAGACGAGTTCATATTTTTTAAAATATCTTTTAAACTACCGCTTATATCTACTACAGATTGGAATCGTATATTTTCTTCAAAGATCATTTGCCTTGTAAACCCGTGATGTTTAAATCCATTTCTTTCAAAAGATGAATGACTTCATGATTATTTCGCTCATCGTTTTCTATGACATTTCCTTCAGAATCTCTCACTTGATATATCATATAAGGTGAAAATGTTAGACTTGCTGCGCCTTTGTCTTTTGCAAATGAACTGATTTCTTGAATAAAATATTCTAGCTTATCGTTAGTATAATCGAGAATTAATGGTCCAGAATGTGTAGTCATCGCTTTAAAGAATCTGACAAGCGGATACTCACTCAGCATTGATACCCCAATTACATTATCCATGTCATCTATTAAACCTAATAAATAGACTGTTGCGTTATTTTTCATGTAGTCATAATATAGTTCATCGTGCATAAAATGATACATATCTTTATATGTTTTCATAAACGTATAAAATTGTTGTTCTGAAATCTCTTCAACTTTCATTTAGAATGCATCCTTTACTATCTTTTTCCAAGCTTTTGTCTTAACTTTGCTTTAACCTTGTTTACATTATTTGCAAGTGGATGAATGACTTTCACAAAATCTCCGACTAATTCTTCGATTTGAGCATTAAATCCTCTTTTAAAGCGATATACTCCGTAGTCTTCACCGTCTTCGCTAAAGTCCCCAGATACGCCGTAGAAATTATAGCGTGCAATTCCGTGATCCATCGCATACTCCATCATTTCTAAGTGCATCATATATGGACCAACGAACATGTTAAATTCTTCGCTTGAAGCTCCTGCGTTATATACGAGTTCGTAAGGTGTTACAAAGTATACGCCACTACCGAGATTTAATACGTTTCCGTATTTTTCTCTAAACTCTTTCGCTTTTTCAAGATCATTTAAATGTCCTTCAATATTTCTCTCTAATTCGTTAATTCTATTTAGAGTCTTTTGATTTTGATTTTCTTTTTTCTCTTGCTGTTCTTTTTGCTTTTGAAGTTTGTTGACTTCTTTTTCTGTTTGTTCGATAAACTGATCGAGCTCGATATATGCTAATGGTACGAGCACTTTATCTTTGTAAGTTTCTTTGAATTGTTTAAAGTAAGTTCTAGGATCTTCATTGACAAAAAAGTCTTGGCGCTCTGCAGTATCGAGATACATATCGACAAAAATATCCATCTCATCTACTTCTAAAAAGCGGACCTTTACCCCGTAACGCTTTGCTTTACGCATATTTCTTCTACGTAAGTTATCAAACGACTTTACAAGCTCATCTTCATTTTTAAATTGACTCACGTCTAACACACTCATCCAACGTGCTTGTGATGTATTAGAATATCCTCGTGTAAATCCTTGATGAACATACCCCATACTCTCTAATAGTTGAATGACTTCGTCACGGTTTTCATAATCGTCATACGGTTTTACATCTTTATCGTATTTTTTATAAATCCAGTTTGGATCCACTTTAACGAGTGATGCATCGTTTTGCTTTAAGTACTCAGTTAACCCAGCAAAGTAAGCACGAACGATATTTAAATTATCGTAATCTAAGACAGGCCCTCTATTTGAATAGTAAAAGTATTTGCCTAATACACTCGGTTCTTTTGTAAATAATCCTGCTGCAATGACTTTGTCCTCGTTGTCTTTTAGACCGAGCAGTTCTACTTCCCATCGTCCGTCGACTAAACGATTTGCTTTATTTTCAATCATTTGGAAAAAGGCACTTTCACGGCCATCATTTTCAATGAAATTTTTATATTCTTCATCAGTTAATTGTACAAACTTCATACTTTTCTCTCTTTCTTTATCTTTTTAACAGGTGATATAACTTATCTAATGTTTTATTAATCGGTTTTACAAAATCTCCAATATATTCATTGACCGTTGCATTAAATCCTTTTTTAAATTGAATAACACCGTAGTCCTCAGCATCTTCTGTGAACTTCCCACTAATTCCGTAGAAATTATATATATCTACGCCATGTTCTATAGCGTATTTAATCATTTCCCATTGGATACTATAGCTGCCTGCAAAATGTCTGAATTCATTTGCAGTACCTCCAGCTAAATATGCAACTTCATGTGGTGTATTAATATAATAACTCGCTGCAACTGGTAACTCATCACCGTGAGTTTCACGAAGCTTTAGACCTTCTTCTAATTTTTTCTCAATGTTAGCAAGTTGTTCTTTAAAGTTCTTCACTTTATTTTGTGCTTTTTTATTATCTGGATGACGTTCTAGTTGTTTTTCTGCTTTGTTTAAATCTTTTTGCATTTTTTGAACATCAGACTGTAACGTATCTACATATTCATTTAAATCAACATACGCGAGTGGAATCATAACATTGTCGTCGAAATATTGTTTACGTGACTTGTAAAACTTCGGTCCACGATCAAAGAATTCTTTCATCTCACTTGTGTCTTCCATAAAGTCAGTAAATATATCGATATCATCTAAATCGAGATATTTAACTTTGATGCCATCTTTTTCTGCTTTTTTAATATTACGTTTACGTAGCTGATCAAATTCATTAAATATTTCTTTTTCAGTTTTATCTTTTAAATCTAATATTGAATGCCATCTAATTTGAGTGTCTGGGCTAAATCCTACCGTAAATCCGTCATGGTCATACCCAAGTTTTTTAAATGTTTCAAATAATTGATGACTGTCTTTTTCTTCTAGAATATTTCCGTCGTGGTCACGTACGTTCAGTACGACATATGGATCTACACGAAGATACACGACTTTTTTATTTTTTAAAAATGATTCTAGACCTCTAAAAAATACTTTAACGATATTTTCGTCACTGTAATCTAATACTGGACCACGGTTCGTATAAGCAAAGTTAAAGAATTTCATTACACGACCGAGCGTAACTAAACACGCTGCTTTTACTTCACCATCATGTTTTAAACCGACGAGATAACTCTCTGTGCCTTCATCTTGCTTTAAACGATAGTTATCTAACGTCTGTGTAAAATGACTAAAGTTTTCTTTCGTATATTGTTCAAATTCTTCTTGTGTAAGTTCTACAAACTCCATTCGTTTCAATCCTTTATCGTATACTCGTTTCATCGCTTAAAGTATAGCATTATTTAACGATAGTATTCTATTCATACCATTTTCATGCATAACTTAATATCAATCTATTATTATAGCATAAATTATATTGCTTTTTTAGCGTTTATGACCTGCGATTAGCCCTTCTCTTAGTTTTAACGTCGAGGCTTCTGTCATACTTAACGCACGCATCACACTGAGTGTGCCGTATTTCACTTTTAATTCGTCGATTGTTTTTAACAGTTGATCTCGCTTATACTCTTTTTCATTATCTTTAAATAGATTACCTTGTATATAATCATTACGAATTAAATTCGTTAAGCTAACGCTAATCGTACGATACAGTGCGTCTGTATCAGCAATTTTTGTTAGTCGAATCCAAATACCAAACATCACTTCGTTTTCGTCATGTGTCCCTTCATCAATCGTAAATTGTTTCCCGTACGATTTCCCGAATTTTGTCGACACTTGAAAATGTATCGTTCGTGCACGCTTATTCATTAAACGAAGTCGATGAATGACCTCATCTACGTGCTCGAGTAAGACGACGTATAGCTCGTGAAACTGATAATCTCTCATTAGTATTTGGCTTTTTGCGATTGTCGGACTTTTCGCATTGTATTTTTCACTTAATTTACTAAAATCAATACCGTTTGCGTGCATATGCCAGTCGATTCCAATCACGCCAAAATCTCTTTTTAAATATTCTACCGGATAAAGCGCTAAATCTTTAACTGTAAATATACCTCGCTGATTCAACTTCTTTTCTGATCGTTTATTAATACCAAAAAAATCTCTTAACGGTGTGATCGGCCACAGTTTTTTAGGTATGTCATGATAGCGCCACTCTGTAATACCGCTCGGCATTTTCTTTGCTTCAATATCTAATGATACTTTACTTAACAACACGTTATCTCCGATCCCAATCGCACAGTCAATTTTCGTTTCTCTATAAATATGAGCTTTTAACATTTCAGCTAATGCATACGGTGTTTCAGCGAATAAATGATAACTATCTGTCACATCCATAAAAAATTCGTCAATCGAATATTGATGAAAATCTTCAGGTGCAACGTATTGTAAAGCAATTTCCGTAATACGTTTTGAATACGTCAAATATGTTTTCATCGAAGGATTAATAACTTTAATATGGTCACCTTTTGGTATTTCAAAATGTCTCGAGCCCGTTTTAATACCGAGTTCTTTCATCTTTGGTGTCGCTGCTAATACGACAGATCCCGTCGACTCAACATCACCAACGACCGCGAGGTACGTCGTATTCGGATCCCATCCATTCATAATACAAGATACACTCGCAAAGAAACTTTTCTGATCGATACAAAATATATCTCTCTTTGGACATAAATGATAATTGTACATATGCTACCTCCTTAATGCGAACATATGTTCTATATTAGAATAACATATTTTTATAAAGCGTAAATACCTTATCTTTTGTATAACGACAATGAATATAGTATCCTTAAAACAAATTTAGAAGTAAGAGAGGTATATATTTATGAAAAAGTGGTTCGCAGTAATCGCATCGCTTTTATTAACGATTACACTCGCAACACCAGCTCTCGCTGCAAGCGCATGGAAAGAAAGCGTCACAATTTATGGTGCAGGTCTTAAAGATTCACCCCAACAAGAACAAATAGCAAAATTATTAGGAACTAAAGATGATGACATCGTCGATTACGTATATGGTAACGACACTGAAAAATATATTAACTATCGATATGACGACAGTATTTTATTCTCTAGTATTCGTATTATGGAGAAAAACTCTGGCGGACTAAAAATTGATATCGACGAAACGTACGGTAAAATCACTCAAATTAGTCCACAAACTTATCAAAACGCATTGATTACAGCAGGTGTGACTAATGCAGATGTCGTAATCGCTGCTCCACACGATGTTACAGGAGAATCAGCGTTAACAGGGATTTATAAAGCGTATGAAGTCCAAGGAGATAGTTTAAATCCTGAATATACGAAAAACGCTCAAGATGAATTAAACACAATCTCAGACATCACATCTGAAAACGAAGGTAAAGATGGCTTTAGTGAAGCACAATTAAACAAAGCAATTACAGAAATTAAAATTACGATCATTAACCAAATTAACAACGGTGCAAACCTCACAGAAGACGACATCCGTCAAATTGTCGATGAAAAAATTAAAGACAACGGACTCGATGGAATCGTGACTGAAGAACAAAAAACTCAAATCATTAACATTATTATCCAAATTAAAAACTCAGGATTTTTTAGTGAAGAATCTGCAACAAAAATCTTAGAAAGCTCTAAAGACTTACTCAACCAAATTAAAGATAGTGACGCATTTAAAGATGCCAAAGACAAAGCGAAAAGCTTAGGTAACGATATTAAAGACTTCGCTGAAAGTGAAGAAGGACAAGGGCTCATCGAGTCTATTAAATCATTCTTTAAATCACTATTTGAATCAATTAAAAACTTATTTAACTAAGCAAAAATCCGATGGGAAATCCCCATCGGCTTTTATTTTACATATTTTTCATTTTTTTAATCGATTTTAATATATTAGAATCATTCATTAACACGTTTCGTTTGTAAACTGTCGTCGTCAAGAAGAGTATTAATACGACTGAAACAGCGAGAATTGCGATTCCGATATATATATCACTCATCGGAGTATCTAAATTAAGTAGTCGTACTGGCATTGTAAACGGTGTAAAGAACGGGACGTAACTACTTATTTTAAGTAAAGTTCCGTCACTATTCATGATGTTAAATAGACCGATATAAAATCCACCGATTGAAATAAATGTGAGTGGCATGAGTCCTTGCTGTAAGTCTTCCATACGCGATATAAACGATCCAAGTAATGCTGCAAATATTAAATATAGTAATAATCCGAGCACTAAAAATACAACAGAGTAAACGATAATTGGTACAGTGTGTTCATTTGAAACTAATTCAAATTCTGATAACGTCTCTTGTAAAGAAGACGTTTTAAATGCAATTAGCCCTGAACCAATCACAATCAGTATCTGTGTGAAAGATACGAGTATAATCGCGCTTACTTTCGCTAATACGTGCTGCGTTGGAGATATACTTGATACGATCATTTCAATGACTCGTGATGATTTCTCTTGAGCAATTTCCGTTGCGATTTGACTCGCATATCCAATGATGATAAAGAACATTAGCATAATGACGGCATAAATAATAACTAAATTCAGTAAGTTCTCACTTTCGAAAAATCCGTCTTCGTCTACTTCCCCTTCACCGTCAGGGTCACTACTTTTGACAGTTAAATCTGCACGTGAATCAAGTAACGCTAAATCCTCTTCAGAAATATCAATCGTATTTGACACGTAGATTTTATTTAACTCATCAAGAGCAAACTCTATCGCTTGACGGTTATCGTTAGATAATTCACCGTCAGAAGTTAGCGTTGCTTTGATTGGTAGCTCTTCAGAGTCAATCGCTAATACGTTCTTAGCATCTGGTTCTATTAGAATCGTATCGTCGAACGATGTAATAACATCCGTAACGACTTTTTTATCTTCTTCTGTCGCTTCTATCGTTATTACTGTTTTTTCATCTTCACTATCAAATAGATTTAAAATTTTGTCGAAGTTCATACCTGCAAATACGAACAGAACGAGTAATAATGTCGTAATTATAAACGATTTCGCTTTAATTTTTTGTTTATATGTCGACAATAACGTCGCTAAAAACTTATTCATCGTGCTCACCTACTTTACTTATAAATATTTCGTTTAACGTCGGATCTTTAACGCTAAACTCACTAAAGTAACCGAGTGGTGTTACGCGATCGTAAATCGGTTGAGCGAATGATTCATCTTCAATTTTTAGTGTAACTAAATCATTCTTCTTATTGTAAGATAAAACACCCGGATGATCTTTTAAGAACGATACGTCATGCGTCCCACGAATGAATATCGTTTTTTGCTTAAAGTCATCTTTAATAGACTGAATAGAACCTTCTGCGACTTGTTTCCCACGTTTTAAAATACAAATCGATTCACATAACTCTTCCACGTGTTCCATACGATGTGTACTAAAAATAATCGTCGCACCATTTTTGTTTAACTCTTTGACCGCTTCTTTTAATAATTCTACGTTAACAGGATCTAATCCAGAAAACGGCTCGTCGAGTATGAGTAACTTTGGATTATGGATAATACTCGCAATGAGTTGAATCTTTTGCTGGTTCCCTTTAGATAACGCTCCAATTTTTTTCTTCATGTTTTCAGATACTTTAAAGCGCTCTAGCCAATATTCTAATTGCTTTTTTGCGTCTTGTTTAGACATATTTTTAAGTTGCGCAAGATACATCACTTGCTCTTCAACAGTTAGTTTCGGATGTAATCCACGCTCTTCGGGTAAATAGCCGATGTAGTCTGTAAAGTTATAATCTATTTTTTTATCGTTAAACGTCACAGAACCACTCGTTGGTTTTAATATATTTAAGATCATACGAAACGTCGTCGTCTTACCTGCACCGTTTCCACCAAGTAAACCATACATATCCCCTTCTTGGACCGTAAAGTTTAAATCGTCAACAGCTGTAAAATCGCCGAACTGTTTTGATAGATGATTAATGTTTAGTCCCATAAGTGCCTCCTATTTTCTTTATATTTATAATACTACATTATGAAAACTGTATTTTTCAACGTATATAGTATATATGACCAGTAAATGAGAAATAAAATTGCCACTGAGAAGCTCAGTGGCACTATATTATTTATCATTTAATTTTTTGTTGATTTCTTTACTATCGCGAATTGCCATAATAATAAATACACTTTGAACGATTAAAATAATAACGATGATTGAAGCGGCGTATAATAATATGTCAGTAAGAGTTGCTGATATCCATCCGTTCATCACCGCAACAATAGTAAAAGCGACTGTACCTACAATGAGTTGTATGAGTCCAGCAAGAGGTGGTGGCATTTTTGTTAAATGTGCACACGTTGCGAGTCCGATAAGTAGTGACGCAATCCACACTGACACAATCTCCTTCGAAGGATCTAAAATCATAAGTGAAACTAAATAGATGAAGCTTCCGATTAGTACAGATTGAACTATAAACTTTAATGCATTTACTAACATTTAAATCCCCAACCTTTCTTTTAATATTGATACAAACCGTCTAGAAATATTCACCTTTTGACCGTTCGACATGACTGCAATTAAATTCCCTGAAAAGGACGGCTCGACTTTTTTAATCATTTGAATATTCAATAACTCTGACTTAGATACTTGCATAAACGTATTTGAATTCAGTTCATCTAAAAATGTCGAGAGGCTTTTGTACGTCTGTACTGATTCTTTACTCGTATAAATCGTCAGCACTTTGTTATGAATCTCAGCACAAACGATATCCATCTTTTTAATGACGGTAAATTTATCATCAGATTTCACAGTGATATTTTCCTTGTCTTTCGTAAAGTGGTCGACGTACGACAACACTCGTGCGCCAACAGTGGCATTTTGTGCGTGCACTTGCACTTCATCTTCTTCTAAACTACTATCGATAATCAGATTAATCTTCACTTTCGACCCCTCCCTCTCTCGCTAAATTCAGTATACAATTATATTTAAAATTACAGTTAAAAAATTCGTAAGTGGTAAAAATATCGGTATAACCGGTAAAAAAGCACTTCTCTTATAGTGAGAAGTGCTTGATATTGTTCAATATTGTTTGATTTTAGTTTTGATATGCGTGATAAGTGCCGTTATTTAACACTTTTACGTTGTTTCGACGCTTTTTTGTTAGATAAAATTATATATCTAACACTTTTTAGTTATTTCGATGCTTTTTTGTTAGATAAAAAGATATATCTAACACTTTTTAGTTATTTAGATGCTTTTTTGTTAGATAAAAAGATATATTTAACAAAAATCAGTTCATTCATCCAAAATTTGTTAATTATACGCGAATATCTAACAAATCCTCATAATTTTTGTTAAATAAACGCCGAAAACTCCCTCTAACTTGTACCGAACCCATAAATCCGGACATTGTTGTCCGTGATTTCTTATATGGCTTGTTTCCTATATTGAACAGGAGACAGGCCATCTAATTTCTCTTTTATTCTTCTGTTATTGTACCAATCAATATATTCTTCTAATTCCTGGATTAATTCTTGAACACTTTGATATTTAACACCGTAATAGATTTCTTGTTTAAACAGACTAAAGAAATTCTCCATAGATGAATTATCTAAACAATTTCCACGTCTAGACATACTCTGCTTGATATTATTCTGCTCTAGTAATTGTGTCCAGTT
>NZ_CAVG010000001.1 GCF_000438455.1 Nosocomiicoccus massiliensis | reverse complement strand
GACAATTATAAAATAAAGGGATGGGGTTAACGTATTCCCCATCCCTTTCTATTTATTTCACTAGATTATTACAGTTATTTTAAACGTGTTGGTTTTATTTTCACTTTGTCATTCGGTACAGCTGGAATGTCGTTGTATTCAAAGCTGAAATCTTGGTCCGGTACTTCAAATTCCAAATGATTGACAAGAAAGTCGAGTGTTGTCCGCATAACGACTATCGTAATAAACTCCCCTGCACAGCGGTGACCGAAGTCATAAGAACCTCCACCTTGCGGAATAAAGTTAAACGGTGTCTGCTGCCAGCCTTTAAAACGCTCCGGCGAGAACTCTTCTGGACGAGACCAATCGTCAGGATGACGGTTGGTACCATATAAGTCCAAGAGCGTTAAAGTGGCTTCCTTAAACTCGTAACCTTGCCATTCGAAATCAAGGGCTACACGTGCCACTGCGACTGGGAAGAAAGGATAATAGCGTCTGACTTCCTGAATGAACCATTCGAGCTGTTCAAGACTAGCACCCTTCAGTTTACCCGCCTCCTCTTTATGTTCATGGAGTGCGAGACCCATCATAGCGACCCAGACACTAATCGCATTAATCGGACGAATCAGATTTAAAATCTCTACTGTCGCAATCTGAGCATCTAAAAGTTTTCCATCTAGATCTTTGTGCATAGCGAATTGATAGAGCGCTCTGTCTTTATCAGCTTCAATCTCACCATTACGTACACCTTCAATAAGTTCTTGAATCCAATCCTCAACCAGAGAGCGGGATTTACGCCCTTTCCAGTGCTGTATCCCGAGCTCTGCAGGCGACTCATATAAATCAGAAATCTGCTTCGCACGAGTCTCGAGATCCTCATCTTCCAAAGAAACACCCACCCAGTCGCAGGCAACCTGCAGGAATACTATCTTCGCTGCTTCGTATAACTCCACAGTATCAAACTCATTGATATCCGCAAAAAATTCGTGCCAGTATCTCTCTGTAAGGCTCTCAATCTCATCCATGGCTTTGTTGTCCATTAAAGACATAAACATTGCTTTACGATTTTTGTGCGCATCACCATCGAGACCCTGTACGCCCCCATTCACCGAAAAGTGTCTTGTTCACTCTAGCAGGTGCAGCATCACTTCTTCTGAAGCGGTGTTGTCATAAAACAACTCAGCCTGTTTACTGCCAGTAAGACAAATCGTTTTTTCACCGAGAATACGCGTTTCAAAAATGTTTGTATCAAGCGCTCTGTCACGATTCATGACAAACTCATAACCCTCTTTAAGAAGACTTAGAGTCTTATCAAGACCTGAATCTTTTGGCATATTTGAATTCATTTAAACACTCCTAATTAATTGATATTAATTAGTTTTACCCTAAATGTGGTTTTGTTACACTTATCTATGAAAGAACCTCCATTTGCATTTAGAAAATTATAAGATAAAAAACAGTTAATAGAAAAAAGACAAAAAGACATGCATAGGGAGTTATACATATCTTTAATAATTATAATTTTGAAAAATCCTGTGCCCCCTTAAATATCCATATTATTTACTAGAGCATAAACTTTCGGCATAGTCTTATTAATATATTCTGCATTAACTTTACGGCTCTCCCTATTTGTCATTTCATAATCGTAATATTTCCAATCATCATGATGTACTTGAGGAGAAGGATGATGGAAAAATAGCTCTTTAACATTTAGTTCATCTTCTAAATTTTTTGTTTTGTGCTTTCCATGCTCTTTCAGTGGCTACTCCAAATAGAATAATAAGGGTGTTTTCATCGAATCTATGCTTTATTTCATTTATTTCTATCTCTTCTATATTGACAAAATAAATTCCTTTCTCTTTAAACTCATGAACTACTTTTTCAACATTAGTATACTTACTGAATTCAGTCATTTTTAATGGTTTACCTGCTAAAAAACTCATCACTCTTCTATAAGCAGTTATTTTATATAATCTCTCACAGTATGAGTCTTTATGTTTCTTTTCATTGTTTAATTTCGGAATAAAAGCTACCGTGCAAAAATCATATCCTTTTAAACTCAATGGTCCATACCTTTTATTGCTCGGATACTTCTCAAGACCTACAACAAGTACTCGAATATTTTCATTATGCATTTATATGCTCCTTTAAGCTAATTGATAATTAATCTATGCTACTACATTCTACTATAACTTTAATTTTTGTATTGGGACAATTTCATCATTTGCATTATGTTAACAATTATCAAATTTCTTTAAAAAATATAACATATCTCAAAAACAAACCTTTCTATTATTTTAGTAGTAGTTTCACCTGATATATATTACATACCTTTACCCTGTATATAGAAAAAATATATTAATATGTTATGTAATAAAGTTAAGATTCAAAGATTCTTCGTTTGTCAAAATAAACTAGACAGCCTGCCTACATCCATGTAACTCATAAATGCTTCCAGCGGTGTCTGGTAGTTCAAAGACTTTCTGGGTATGTGGTTTCTCTTGGAGGCTACTGAAGCAAACATCCTCTGATCCACTGTGTTGAACTCCATATGCTTGGGCAGGCCGTCTTTCCGAAGCAGGGAGCCAGCGCGTACTGTAGAATCCGCTGACCAAAGCGATAGCTTGGTCCGTGTTTTCCGTTTCCCCATCTTCACAGATTATGACATTTAGTGCTCATGTTATTTTTAGTTTAAAGAGATCTATATATAAAAAGTGCGTATTATCCACAATTTAAAGTGAGTAACACGCTCATAATATTGATTTCCTGGGAAGCTTCATCCAAGCCTCTTTGTGATCCTTAAATTTAATGCCTTATCCCTATTCTACTCCCCCACCAGCTTCACTTTCAACGCCATAACCTTAAGCATCACTATGTCCGTCGCCACAGTGAGCGGCCCTTTCTGCTGCGTCAGCCAGTCGATGATATCCTGGTCGGTGACCACTTCAATCTCACCTGTAACCTCAAGTTGATCCGCAGCATCCGCATTCCCGCCCAGCGTAACATATACATGCGGGTTCTCCTTGATGCCTTTCAGGACGGGGGAGTCTGTTTCCGTTTCGGTATATAGTGCATAATCCTTTATATAGAAAGTCATTTATTCGCTGACTGTGGGACTGACTGACGTCGACAAGGTGCCTGCTTTGGAAGTCTGGAGGACCAGATCAATCTCGTCCATCAATTTCTCGGTTTCCATCTATATATCACCTCATGTTATAAAAGATAACCTTTATTGGTTGTAGAAGCAATGGAAGTTATGAAAATAAAAACCGAATCCTCATGAAATCACGCTAAAGTCATAAAGTCCTCGCTCATGAAGATTCACATATCAGCTCATTGAGCAGTCTCCAAGACATCCATCTCTCAGATGATAGGTTCTTTTCCCACCTTACTTGAATACCCGGTTTCTGTGCTTTTCTAAAGTCTCTTCCATATAATCAAGTAAATCTTCTTTCATAGAAGATTTAAGAGCGTATTCAAGTGTTGTAGTGACAAAGCCTGTTTTATCTCCCACATCATAACGGGTGCCTTTGAAGTCATACGCATAGACAGAACGTTTCTTGCTTAAATCAGCCAATGCATCTGTCAGTTGGATTTCTCCACCTGCGCCTATCTTGCCTTTTTCAAGCTCATCAAAAATATCAGCGGTAAGTACATATCTGCCCATGATTGCCAATCTTGAGTCGGTCTCAGATAAATCAGGCTTCTCATACATTTTAGACACATTGTATAAGTTTTCTTCTCGACTCTCATACTCGATGATGCCATATCTTGATACTTCCTCATCAGGTACGGTCTTAACCCCTATAATCGGCCCCTCAACCTGATCGCACATATCGACTAACTGCTTGATGCCTGGAGTATCACTTTCTACAATGTCGTCACCAAGTAGAACTGCGAATGGTTCATCACCGATGAATTGTTTTGCTGTATGGATTGCGTGACCGAGTCCTTTCGGTTCTTTTTGTCTTATGTAAAATATATTAGCTAAGTTGGTAGAGAGATTAACCTTTTCTAAAACATCATATTTTTCTTGTCTCTTTAAATTTAACTCAAGTTCAACCTGGTGATCGAAGTGATCTTCAATTGCTCTTTTATGTCTGCCTGTAACTATAATGATGTCTTCAATACCAGCAGCAACCGCTTCTTCAACGATATATTGAATAGTAGGCTTATCGAGTATAGGCAGCATTTACTTTGGCATTGCCTTGGTAGCTGGAAGGAACCTTGTTCCTAAACCTGCTGCAGGTATAATTGCTTTTTTAATTTTTGACATGACCATCCTCCATAAATTCTAAATTATAAATTTTGTAATGATCTACATACCAATTAATAAAATTTTGCAAGTCATCTTCTATCGGTGTAGTCGGTTTAAACCCTAATGTGTTATATAACTTGTCTGTTAATGCATAAGCCGCCGGTACGTCCTCTAGTTGTATTGGCTCAAAATATTTTCAAACTCTACTTTTTTATCCAGTCTGATTGATAACGCATCTTCCAGAGCAGTTTTGAATTTCATTAACTTTACCCAATTATTAATTCTTAATTATAGACTTCATGCTTCACTTGCTTTGCGAGCGGGTTTGGAGTCAATTTTACTATACCTTTCCCTACTTATTCTTTATAGCTCTTCTCAAACCGCCATGCATCCCGGCACATCGCAATAATATCGCGTTTAGCTGTCCAGCCAAGTTCCCGCTTTGCTTTTGAAGCATCAGCATAGCATGAGGCAATATCCCCAGGTCTCCGATCAACTATTTCATAAGGGACCTCAATATCATTTGCTTCTTTAAAGGCTTTTACTAACTCTAGTACACTAGTACCCTTCCCAGTTCCCAAGTTATAAACATGAACACCTTCAGTAAGATTTTCCAATGCAGCAACATGGCCTTCAGCAAGATCCACCACGTGAATATAATCACGAACTCCAGTGCCATCCACTGTGGGATAATCATTTCCAAATACTCTTAATTTCTCAAGTTTACCTTTTGCCACTTGAGTAACGTAAGGCATAAGGTTATTTGGAATTCCATTAGGTGCTTCACCAATTAATCCGCTCTCGTGAGCCCCCACTGGGTTGAAATATCGAAGAATTGAAACTAAAAAAGCAGGGGTCGCATTTGCTATATCAGTTAGAATCCGCTCACTCATAGCTTTTGTTTCACCATAAGGATTAGTCGTTGGTAAAAGCTCCATTGTTTCTACAAAAGGTACTTTATTATCTCCATACACTGTTGCAGATGAGCTAAAGACAAATCGATTGACACCATATTTCTGACAAGCTTTTGTTAGAACCATTGTACTTACGATGTTATTGTAATAATATTCTAGAGGCTTTTCTACTGATTCGCCAACCGCTTTAAGGCCAGCAAAATGAATAACTCCATCAATCTTGTAATTTCTGAAAATAATATCAACGGCTTCTGCATCTGTTACATCAATCTCGTAAAAATTAACTTCTTTGTTAGCTATATCCATGATTTTCATAACAGTTTCACTCTTACTGTTAGAAAGATTGTCAGCAATAATGACTGAATGTCCTGCTTCAAGTAAAGCTACACAAGTGTGAGAGCCTATATATCCGGCACCACCGGTTACTAGTATGTTCAGGTTAAAAACCTCCTTTCCTATCATTTCTTAACAAATCACACGATGTACCTGTCTAAGATTCCAATATATCTACTATTCTTTTACTAGCAAGACCATCACCATACGGATTGCTTGCGCGACTCATTTTTTCATACTCAGCTTTATCCTCAAGAAGTAATTTAAAAGTCTTATAAATATTTTCTTCTTCTGTTCCAACTAGTTTCAATGTTCCTGCCGCTATACCTTCTGGACGCTCTGTTGTATCACGCATAACCAACACTGGCTTACCTAAGCTAGGTGCTTCCTCTTGAATTCCGCCACTATCAGTTAATATTAGATAGGATTTTGAAAGGAAATTGTGAAAATCCAAGACTTCCAAAGGTTCAATAATTCTAACCCTTTCACAGTTTCCTAAAATCTCATTAGCAGCTTCTCTTACTGTTGGGTTCATATGAATTGGATATATAGCCTTAATATCTGGATACTCATTCACAATTCGTTTGATAGCTCTGAACATATTTCTCATTGGTTCACCCAGGTTTTCTCTTCGATGAGCAGTTATCATAATAAGTCGGCTACCTACTGCCCAATCAAGTTGTTCATTAGTATAATCATCTCTAACCGTTGTTTTAAGTGCATCAATGGCAGTATTCCCTGTTACATAAATATTAGAAGGATCTTTACCCTCTTTTAAAAGATTATCTTTAGAAGTTTCCGTTGGAGCAAAGTTATATTTTGCTATAATTCCTACAGCTTGACGATTAAACTCTTCTGGATACGGTGAGTAAATATTATTAGTTCTTAACCCTGCCTCCACATGACCAACTGGAATTTGCAAGTAAAAGCATGCTAACGACGTTACAAATGTTGTAGAGGTATCACCATGTACTAATACTATATTTGGTTTTACTTCTTCCAATATAGCTTTCATTTTTTCTAGAATATTTATAGTCACATCAAATAGCGTCTGTTTTGCTTTCATAATTGACAGATCATAATCAGGAACCACATTAAATGCATCCAAGACTTGATCTAACATCTCTCTATGCTGACCTGTAACGCAAACAACCGTATCCAATGCATCTCTTGTTTTTAACTCCCTAACTAATGGACACATTTTGATTGCTTCTGGCCTTGTTCCAAAAACTACCATTATTTTTTTCTTCATTTTATCAACCAACTTTACTTTATAATTTATATGAACCTTCAAGCAAACAGATATTTTTAGTATCAAGAATAAGCTTGTCTTTAATTAGACTCATTTTATTCTTAATATGATCATGTCCTACCATAATAACAATGATCTCTACCTCATTTAAAAAGTCCTCAAAATTCATAAATTGATGGTCTACAATTCTTTCTTTCACATATGGGTCATATACCTTTACTCCATACGCCAAGTGCTCATCCATTCTTTCTAATAATTGAAGTGTAGGGCTTTCTCTGATATCGTCAACATTTTCTTTATATGCAAGACCATAGAGGCCAACTTTTGATATATCCTTAATGTCATGCTCTCTCATAATATCTCTAATTCTTCCTAATACATGTCTAGGCATAGAATCATTTGTTTTTCGCGCAGTCAAAATAAGGTTTGTTAAATCTGGATAGTCTCCAACCAAAAACCATGGGTCTACAGAGATACAATGCCCCCCAACGCCCGGACCTGGTTGTAATATATTAACTCGTGGATGCATATTTGCAATTCGAATAATCTCATAAACATCCATATTATCAGTACGACAAATTTTTGCTAATTCATTAGCAAATGCAATATTAATATCCCGATAAGTATTCTCAACTACCTTAGACATTTCTGCTGACCTAATATCAGTAACGACAATTTCCGCTTTACAGAAGTTCGAATATAATCCTCTAACTTTCTCACCTATTTCTGAATTATCTGCACCAATTGTTCTTGAATTGTTTTCAAGTTCATAGATCATATTCCCAGGTATAATTCTTTCTGGTGCATGTAACAAATGTACATCTTTTCCAACAATAAAACCTCTTTTTTCTATTTCAGGACGAATATATTTATCAATAGTTCCCGGTGAAACTGTGGATTCAATAATTAAAGAGGCACCTTTTTCACAGACATCGAGCACGTTATTCAATGCTGAAATAACATACTTCGGATCAAGCTTCTTACTGTCTTTGAGATAAGGTGTTGGAACTGCAATAATGTAAGTATGGGCCTTCTGATATTCCGTTTTAAATTCAATTCCATTTGAACGAGCCTCTTTAAATAAGTCTTCTAACCCATTTTCCTCAAAAGTAAGCTTACCCTCTTTTAATGAATCTATTAAATTTGCATTATAATCAGTGCCTACTACCTTAAGCCCACTTTTTGCAAACATAAGAGCTGTGGGTAAACCTATATATCCTAGTCCGATAATATTAATCATTATAAAAACTCCTT